>NZ_JAUBQD010000017.1:0-111476 GCF_036701085.1 Microcoleus sp. Pol7_A1 | reverse complement strand
TGCTTACTTAAATGGCTTAATTGGTAAGCGAAGAAATGTTTGAGTATAAATACTCATCGCAAAAGTGACACGCTCCCTCCATTTTTTAGTGATGTCAAAGTTTAAAATCTGCTTTTAACTGTTGTAAGTCTATTATTTTTCCCCTATGGGCTTGTTGAATACCGCATTGCAACTGGGCAATAAATTCGCGACCGTAGAGAATTTATATGGTTTCTAACAGAGATTCAAATTGTTTAAAACTGAGCACAATGATTGCCGATTTTCCATCCTTAGTGATGATAGCTGGCTCTGCTGCTAAGTCATCGCGCTACTTTGGCAGTTGTTGTTGCGCTTCTGTAATTGTCAGGTATTTTGGTGTATTTCCAGGAGTTAAATTTTATAGTTATTATAGCATGGTTAATTCAGCACAATATCTGCGCTAGCAATTCATTTAGCAAATAAGGTGCGCATTGCGCACCTTACTCTTAGTCCACGCACCATCCGGACTTTGTTTGTGTAGCCTCGAATTCGATTCGGCGGGTTAACATCGGCTTTCTAATCCGATTGTAATTAACACTAACCCCTATTTTTCTCCGACCAAATGCGGGTTGGCAGTCCCCAAACGTAGACAAAGCCTTCGGCCGCTTTGTGGTCGAATTCGTCCTCTGCGCCGTAGGTTGCTAAATCGAAACTGTACAGGGAATTTTCGGATTTGCGGCCGACAATTGTGGCATTTCCTTTGAACAGTTTGAGCCGCACAGTTCCAGTTACTCGCTTTTGCGTGTCCTGAATAAATGCGTCTAAAGCTGTTTTCAAAGGATTGTACCAAAGACCGTTGTAAATCATTTGGCTGTAGGTTTCTTCGATGCCTCGCTTGTATCGCGTTACATCTGCTGTCAGAGTCAAACTTTCTAAGTCCCGGTGCGCGTGCATCAAAACTAAAATCGCTGGTGTTTCGTAAATTTCCCGCGATTTAATTCCGACTAGGCGGTTTTCAATCATGTCGATGCGCCCGACTCCGTGATTTCCAACTATTTCGTTGAGTTGGGAAATTAAGGCGACTGGTGATAAATCTTTGCCGTTTAAACTGACAGGATTTCCGCAATCGAAACCGATTTCAATATATTCTGGTGTGTCGGGAGTTTGCTCGATCGCCTTTGTCATCAAATACACCTCTTCCGGCGGTTCCGCCCAAGGATCTTCGAGGATTCCGGCTTCAATAGCCATTCCCAACAAGTTGCGATCGATGCTGTAAGGAGAAGATTTTTTCACGGGCGACGGAATGCCGCATTTCTCGCCGTATGCGATCGTTTCCTCGCGGCTCATTTTCCACTCCCGCGCCGGTGCTAAGATTTTAATCTTGGGATTGAGCGCGCCGATCGACACATCGAACCGCACTTGATCGTTTCCTTTACCCGTACACCCGTGGGCGATCGCATCTGCACCGTATTTTTCCGCAGCTTCTACTAACAATTTAGCAATTAGCGGGCGAGCCAGCGCCGTAGAAAGGGGATAGCGATTTTCGTAAAGTGCGTTAGCTTGAATTGCTGGAAACGCATAGTTTTTGACAAATTCCTCGGTAGCATCGATTACCAGCGATTCCGAAGCACCGGATGCCAAAGCTTTTTTGCGGATCGGTTCTAATTCGTCTCCCTGTCCCAAATCCGCGGCCAGAGTAATTACCTCTTCCACACCCCACTCGTTTTTGAGGTAAGGAATGCAGACGGAGGTATCGACTCCGCCCGAATATGCTAGCACAACTTTTTTAGCGCGACTCATTGCTATTTACATCCTGAATTTAACTGACATCTTGCACCATTTACTATAATCCCGCTCCGGGGCGGGCAAGATGCCCAACCCACAAGAAAATTTAATTTGTGTGGAACAGGCCCGAAAGCCTGTTTCTGAGAATGGTGCAAGATATCCGATTTAACCGACTTTTCATTATGCACCTAATTGACATCGATTCTTGTCAGAAATAGTACAGATTTATATATTCTTTTTTTGCTAAAGTTTGCTATTTTGCGGAGGAGTTGCTGCGGAAAATCTGTTACCGTGGGATACGGTAACTGTGGCAATGGGGAAAAGGCGTGTTTTTTAGTGTTGTGATTCCGACGTACAATCGTAAACCGATTTTGGCAAAATGTCTGCTGGCTTTGGAAAATCAGCAGTTCGGTGAGATTGTCAGAGAGTATGAAGTAATTGTCGTGGACGACGGCTCGACTGACGGGACGCTGGAGTGGTTGGCGGCAGATGCGGACTTGTTGCCTCATGTGCGATCGATCGCCCAATGTCACCAAGGCCCGGCGGCGGCCCGGAATTTGGGCGTTGAAGATGCTAAGGGCGATACGATTATTTTTATTGACAGCGATTTGGTGGTAACAGAGCATTTTTTGCAAGCACACGCCGATGCTTTGCTACAGGGTTACAAAGATACTGATGCGGTTTTTACTTACGGCAGCGTGATTAATACTTGCAATTTCGACAATCCTACTTCGGAACCTTACAAAATAACGGATTTTTCGGCGGCTTATTTTGCTACGGGAAATGTGGCGATCGCCCGCCACTGGCTGCTGGGTGCTGGACTGTTTGACACTCGGTTTCAACTGTACGGATGGGAAGATTTAGAATTGGGTGTCAGGTTAAAAAAGTTAGGTTTGAAACTGATTAAATGTCCGGCTGCTGTCGGATATCACTGGCATCCACCTTTTAGTTTAAAGCAAATTCCGGGCATGATTGACAGAGAAATTCAGCGGGGCAGAATGGGAGTTTTGTTTTATCAAAAACACCCAAGTTGGGAAGTACGAATGATGATACAAATGACTTTTTTGCATCAAATACTCTGGGGAGTTTTATCATTGGGCGGGATGCTGAACGAGCGGACGATGGCTCCTTTTTTGCAGTGGTTGATTGACCGAGGCAAGCCGCAGTTAGCTTTAGAAATTGCTCGGATTTTTCTGAATTGGTATAACGTTAAAGCCGTGTACGCCGCAAGCGGGGAATTGCAGACCGAGACAAAGATACCATAAATCAGCCCGATGGCGCAAATAAAATATGAGATATTGTAGGAGTTTTTCAGGGCGTATTGGTGTCAATTTAAGCTCCAATGTAGTAACGGTATACTGTTTTACAGTTAGGCCAAAATCCCCCTAGCCCTGCTTAAAAAGGGCAATTTAGGGGGTTCAAGACTTGGATACAAACAAGACAGACAAAGGATTTTAGTCTTAACTTGACACCAATAGTCATGGCTGGTTTAGTTGGCGTTTAGAGTAAGTAGATCTACTGAAAAAACCTAACACTGAGTCACTCAGTAAATGCAGGCGAAACCTGGTTATAGACACTGTAAAAGTTTTATGTTTAATCAAAGTTGCTTAGCCTGTGCTTTGAGCAAGCTCTGCTTTTCACTCGATTGACTGCGATAATTTGAGCCGCAAACATTTTCAAAGGACGCTCATTTTTGATATTATGATAGATGATTTAGGAGTACGCTATATATAGCCGATAGTTGTGCTAATTTCCCGGGAAGTGTGAGGTACAAGCGGTTAATAGCTTTAAAAAGGTTCCCCCAAATAAAATTCAATAGTTCGAGAGCCTGCTGTGAATACAACTGACGGTAAAGATCCAAGACTAGAAACTCTTACACTTCAAAACACTGTCTTACAAGAAAATATTTTAATGGTGGACGACCACCCAGAAAGCTTGCGGCTTTTATCCCAGCTTTTGTCTAAGCGGGGATATAAAGTTCGGCCGACACGGGATGGCAAATTGGCTCTCAACTTTGCTCTATCGAGTCCACCTGATTTGATTTTGCTGGACATCCTGATGCCAGGTATGGATGGCTATCAAGTCTGCGAACAGCTAAAAGCTTGTCCGGAAACCAAAGATATTCCTGTGATTTTTATCAGTTCTTTAAATGAAGTTTTTGATAAAGTAAAAGCTTTTTCGCTGGGGGCAGTAGACTACATTACTAAACCGTTTCAAACAGAAGAAGTGGTGAGTCGCGTCGAAAATAAACTGCTTCTGAGCCGGCTTTATAAGCAAGTTTTAGCACAAAATGCGCAACTGCAAGCAGAAATAGAAGAACGCAAGCGGATCGAAGCAGAACTCCGAGACAGCCAACGCTGGCTGTCGGCAGTAATTCAAACGAATCCTAATCTTTTGTACGTTTACGATTTGATAGAACAGCGAACTCTGTATATTAACCGCGAAATTTATAGCGATATTGGCTACAGCCTTGAAGAAATACAACAGATGACAGGAGCATTTATTCATAACTTAATACACCCTGACGATTTGCCGGGATTCTCAGAACACATGAGCAGGATTGAGACAGCAAAAGACGGTGAAAGCTTTGAGTTTGAGTACCGAATTCAGCACAAAAACGGTGAATATAGCTGGTTTTTGAGTCGGGATACCGTTTTTGCCAGAACAGCAGACGACAAACCTTGGAAAATTCTGGGAACTGCTACTGAAATTAGCGATCGCAAACAAGCTGAACTCGAACTTAAAACAGCTTTAGCTGCTTTGGAACGGCAAATCAAGCAAAGATTTCTGCTAGAAACAATTACTCTGGAAATTCGCTACAGCTTAAAGCAGGATCAAATTTTTCAAACAGTGGCGGCCCAAATAGGTCGAATTTTTAATGCCGATTGCTGCTTGATTCACACCTACAAAGAACACCCAAATCCCCGCATTTTTAATGTGGCTGAGTACAGAAAAACCGCGTCTAAATCGCTTTTAGATGTAGAAATACCCGTAAAGGGCAATCGTCACACTCAGTTTTTATTATCCCAAGATCAAGCTGTAGTTGCTGATGATGTCTTTGCCGAACCTCTGCTAGAAAACGTCAGAGAATTGTACTGTCAAATAGGTTTGAAGTCGATGATCTCCATCCGCACTTCCTACCAGGGAAAAGCTAACGGAATGATATGCTTGCACCAGTACGATCGCCCCCGCCACTGGACGCAAGATGAGATCGGATTATTGAAAGGTGTGGCGGCACAAATGGGAATTGCGATCGCTCAAGCCAATCTTCTCGAACAAGATAAACAACAGCGACTTAAACTTCAGCAGAGCGAAGCTAGTCTAGCAGCAGCCCAGAAAATTGCCCATATCGGCAGTTGGGAATTTGATTTACTCACCAAAAAAATTACTTGGTCAGAAGAAGTATTCCGCATTTTTGGTCTTAACTCAACCGCAACTGAACCAAGCTCTGCCAAACTTTTAAAGATGTGTCATCCCGACGACAGAGACTTGTTCCAACAAAGTGTCCACCTGACTATATCACAAGGAATTTCTTACAAAAAAGAGTTCCGATTTTTGCATCCCAGCGGGCAAATTCTATACCTGGAAGGAAGGGGAGAAGCTGTTTTTAACGAAACCGCAGAAGTAATCAAACTGTTGGGAACAGTCATGGATATTAGCGATCGCAAACAAGCCGAAGCAGCTTTGCAAATTAGCGAACAGCGAGAACGAGAAAAAGCGCAACAGCTAGAACAAACTCTGGAAGACTTAAAAAATGCTCAAACCCAGCTCATTCAAGCCGAAAAAATGTCAACTATCGGGCAAATGGTAGCGGGAGTAGCCCACGAAATTAATAACCCCGTCAACTTCATCTACGGTAATATTATTCCCGCCGCACAGTACGCTCGCGATTTGGTAAACTTAATCGATCTCTACCAGCAACACTATCCCGAACCAGTTGCCGAAATTGACGAAAGATTGGCAGAAATAGAAGTAGATTTTATCGCTGAGGATTTTCCGAAAATCCTGGCTTCAATGCAAGAAGGTGCTAACCGCATTAAGCAGATCGTGCTGTCTTTGCGAAACTTTTCAAGACTCGACGAAACAGAGCGCAAAGTAATAGATATCCACGAAGGGATAGAGAGCACTTTGGTGATTTTGCAGCACCGATTGCAGTCACAAGTAAAACGTGGGGAAATTCAAGTTATTAAAAATTACGGCGAACTGCCAAAAGTCGAGTGTTATCCGGCTCAATTAAATCAGGTATTTATGAATTTACTGTCGAATGCGATCGACGCTGTGGAAGAGTCATCAGCAAACTGTACTTGCAAAGTTAACCAAATTCGCATTGTTACTGAAGTCAGCAGCGACAATCAAGTGTGTGTGAGGATTTCTGACAGCGGGCCCGGTATCCGTCCCGAAGTTCAGTCAAGGATGTTTGACCCGTTTTTTACTACTAAACCGATCGGCAGCGGCACTGGTTTGGGGTTGTCGATTAGTTACCAAATTGTTAAAGACACCCACGGCGGTAAGTTGGAGTGTCATTCAGAAGTTGGCCGGGGGACAGAATTTGCGATCGAACTGCCGATTTCGCAAAAGTTGAAAGTTAAAAGTTAGGATAAGCTGTTATATCTTGTCCGGTAAATTAACCATAATTCTTGTAGTGACCAGTTTACCAACAATCTATAATATAAGCCAGAGACGAGCATAAACGCGCCCCTACCGTCAGATTGGAGGCAATTCAACAAAGATTATATTAATCGTCTATCAGAACCTATTCTATGGTGCGTCCTAACCTGACATTTTATCTAGTATTTCCTGTGAACGATTTGTCATTTAGTTTAATGTCATCCTAAACATGATAAAATAAAGAGTTAGCCTTTAGAGGCTCCAGACGTTGCGCTGCTAAAATTAGTAGTGAATATTACAGTTGCTATTATACAAACTCTGTCAACATACGTCTGCTGTAGCGTCTACCACATTTTAACTGAATTATGACTGACTCAATTCGCTTCCTCATGTGCGCTCCCGACCACTACGATGTAGACTACGTGATTAATCCGTGGATGGAGGGAAATGTCCACAAATCATCGCGCGATCGCGCCGTCGAACAGTGGGAAAAACTCTACCACGTCCTCAAAGACAACGCCGTGGTAGACCTCGTACCGCCAGAAAAAGGCTGGCCGGATATGGTTTTCACCGCCAACGCAGGCTTGCTGTTAGGCAATACCTTCGTCCTCAGCCGTTTCTATCACAAAGAACGCCAAGGCGAAGAGCCCTATTTCAAAGCATGGTTTGAAAGCAAAGGTTTCACCGTGCACGAACTCCCGAAAGACTTGCCGTTTGAGGGCGCTGGCGATGCTTTGCTCGATCGCGAAGGACGCTGGTTGTGGGCCGGATACGGCTTCCGTTCCGAACTAGACTCGCACCCGTTACTAGCAAAATGGCTCAACATTGAAGTGCTTTCGCTGCGTTTAGTTGACGAACGTTTCTATCACCTAGATACCTGTTTTTGTCCCCTGACAGGCGGCTATTTGCTCTACTATCCAGCCGCATTTGATTCCTACTCAAACCGCTTAATTGAAATGCGAGTGGCGCCGGAAAAACGCATTGCCATTGAAGAAGCAGATGCCGCAAATTTTGCCTGCAATGCCGTCAATATTGACAAAATTGTGGTAATGAACAAGGTTAGCGAAGCCTTGAAAACGCGCATCACTAAGGCCGGTTTTCAAGTGATTGAAACGCCGCTGAGCGAATTCCTCAAAGCTGGCGGTGCTGCTAAGTGTTTGACGCTGCGGGTAACGGAACCTGTGCAAGAAGAGCGATCGGCAAACGTGATGGTAGAAAGCCGCACAATTCGCATGGAAGGTCACTTGCTCGATGCCGGTTTAATCAGCCGCGCTTTAGACTTAATTATCGAAAACGGCGGCAGTTTCCAAGTGCTCAATTTCAATTTAGGAGAGCAGCGGCAAAGCACATCATCTGCAGACGTTAAAGTTTCGGCTCCTTCCCACGATGTGATGGAAGAAATCATGGGACTGCTGATTGACTTGGGTGCAGTGCCCCCGCCCCAAGAGATTTGCGACGCTATTTTAGAGCCTGTAGTGCAAGATGGCGTCGGCCCGGACGACTTTTATGTGAGTACGATTTATCCCACGGAAGTGCGGGTAAAGAACCAGTGGGTGAAGGTACAAAATCAGCGGATGGATGGAGCAGTAGCTATTACAGAAGCGGCAGAAGGCCCAGTGGCAAAATGCAAATTATTGCGCGATTTAAAAGTAGGTGAAAAAGTAGTTGTTGATGTGGTCGGCATCCGCACCATCCGCAAAACAGAATCGCGGGAACAGCGCAATTCTCAAGAATTCAGCTTTATGTCGGGCAGCGTTTCTAGCGAACGCCGCGTCGAATTGGTAGTAGAACAAGTAGCGTGGGAATTGCGCCAAATTCGCGATCGCGGTGGCAAAGTTGTAGTTACGGCAGGGCCTGTTGTCATCCACACCGGCGGTGGCGAACATTTAGCGCACTTAATTCGTGAAGGTTACGTGCAAGCGTTGTTGGGCGGAAATGCGATCGCAGTTCACGACATGGAACAATCGAATATGGGAACTTCTTTAGGAGTTGACATGAAACGCGGCGTAGCGGTGCGCGGCGGACACCGCCATCACCTGAAAATAATTAACACTGTACGGCGTTACGGGAGTATTGCAAAAGCTGTTGAAGCCGGGCTGGTTACTAACGGTGTGATGTACGAGTGCGTGAAGCATAATATACCCTTTTCCCTAGCAGGTTCGATCCGCGATGACGGGCCGCTTCCTGACACGCAAATGGATTTAGTTAAGGCTCAAGAAGAATATACTGAGCTGTTACGGGGTGCAGATATGGTGTTAATGCTGTCGTCTATGCTGCACTCAATTGGCGTGGGAAATATGACGCCGGCGGGTGTGAAGATGGTCTGTGTGGACATTAATCCGGCGGTGGTGACGAAATTGAGCGATCGGGGGTCGATCGAATCTACTGGAGTTGTTACCGATGTGGGATTGTTCCTAAGTTTGTTGGTGAATCAATTGGATAAATTGACCAGTCGCCATCATGTAACTCAATCCGTGTAGACTTGGCGGTTGAAACCGCGTCTATACAAACTTTCGTCCCTCTGTAAGAGACTGAAGAATAGAGGTTAGTAGGGTGCGCATTGCGCACCTTACTAATTCCTAGAAATTTTGAAGCAAAAAGCGATGGTACAAGAATTAATAGACCTCAGAAATTGTATTTTAGAAGGCAGAAATGAAGATGATCTAGCGAGAGTCGATGAATTAGAGGGCAGGAGCAAACAAGCAACTTTACGGAATAATTGCTGTAAAATACTGAGGGTAATAAACGATGCGTGCGATCGCACCCTATCGAAAGCTATTCGTAAATCAGAGGGTGGCTGGGGCGGGTTTACTTGCTCTTTCGCGCTTTTTTAGCGATTTAGATCGACCCGCCCCTATATTGCCTACAACTTTGATATTGCAATAAAAAGCCTCAGACCCGCAAGCCTGAGGACCGGAGTTCCTGAAAATCGTCACTTCTTACTATTGTTGCCAACAAACAGCACAATATACAAGAGGGGTGCAACCCAGCACGGCAGCTTTTGGCAGACAGAGAGAGATTGCTTCCTGAGTCGCAACGCGAAAGCAATGTTTAATTCAACACTTCACTTTGCAAAACAATTCTTCTCGCCATTTACATATCTGGGTTGATAATTTTGCTTTAGGATGGGAGTCTGTCCTCGATCGCAATATAAGGAGCACCGTGAGTTCCCGTATATATTTGAGTCGGGCGGTAAATGCGGTTTGCCTCTAGTTGTTCCTTCCAGTGGGCCAACCAGCCGGCAACGCGGGCGATCGCAAAAACCGGCGTAAACAAGTCGATGGGAATTCCCATTTTTCGGTAAACCAGACCAGAATAGAAATCTACATTTGCATAAATTCCTTTGTGACCCAAGTTCTCCTCAACCACTTCTTCCAACTTGACAGCAATGTCGTAATAATCGTCGTGGCCGAAGTTCTCAAACAACTGTTCCGCTAACCTCTGAAGAATAGTTGCTCTCGGATCTTTCACCTTGTAAACTCGGTGACCGAAGCCCATGATTTTGTCTTTATTTGCAACGCTCTTCTCGACAAAAGCCCGCACGTTTTCTACCGAACCAATTTGCTCCAACATATCAATCACTTCTTCATTAGCTCCCCCGTGCAGTGGCCCAGCCAAAGTGCCAACGGCTGAAGCAATCACTCCGTAAGGGTCTGTCAGCGTCGAAGCTGTTACCATTGCCGAAAATGTAGAGGCATTAATTGTATGTTCAGCGTGGAGAGTCAGACAAGTGTCAAAAATGCTAGCTAACAGCGGATCGGGTTCTTGCTCGTTGAGCATATAAAGAAAGTTAGCCGAGTAGTTCAAATCATCCCTCGGCCGCACCGGATCATTTCCCCGTCGCATTTGCTGGAACGCTGCTACCATTGTGGGAATCTTAGCTAGCAGCCGCACTACAGCTTCTCGAATGTATCCCTGGTTGGGGAGAGCTCGGCGCGAGTAGAACAAGCCCAGGGCGGCCGCTGAAGCTTGCAGGGCGTCCATTGGATGTCCTCTTTCAGGAAAGCATTTCATCATGTCCCGGATGCGATATTTGATCCGGCGGTGATACCGAATTTCATGCTCGAAAGCTTCTAGTTCTTCCTTTGTCGGAAGTACCCCCCAGATTAATAAATATGAAGTTTCAACAAAGGAACTTTTCAGTGCTAGTTCCTCGATGCTAATCCCGCGATATTCCAGCAATCCTTTTTGTCCATCGACGTAGCTAATGCTGGACAAGGTGGCGGGAACACCTTCTAAACCTGGTTTGAATTCGCCGACGACCATTGCGATACCGTTTTGTGTGAGTTGAACAATACTAAAAGTACATTACCAGAAACCAAGATAGTGTCACAGTCTTGACAAATAATCATTTAATTGCGGTTCAGAAACCGGGTTTTTCAACCGAGAACCCGATCGCACCGCTGCGTATTTTCGCCCCTTTTTCCCGGTTTTGGCGTCCGGGAATGCGGGTTTAAGAGGGCTGGCGCCTCCTGTTACTGTCAGGGCGGTTCGCTGTTTCTAGGGCAGCAAAAACTTGGGCGGAGTTAGCCAAAACATTTGGCTGCGGCCCACTGGGGACCCGGTTTCCGGGAGGATTAAGCCGATGATACCTGCTTTTTTGAGAATCAGGGCATCTTGCGATCGAGCCCAAAGCAAAGTTTCTGCCCAATGGCCTAAATCTGGTTGGTGGCCGACCAGGGCCAAGCTGCTGCTACCTATTTCCTGCCACTGTTTGTACCACTCCAGCCAGTTCCCGATGCCTCCTGAAGGTGCGAGGGCGGCGGATTCTTCTATTTTGGAACTGAGACCGACTGTTTGCAGGATTTGGGCGGTTTGCTGCGCCCGCAGTAGGGGACTGGTCAGAATCAGGTCAAACTGAATTTCGAGTTCGTACAGCCGCTGGGCGATTTTCCGGGTTTTACGATCGCCCTCTTTAGTGAGCGGGCGTTCTGAATCTGTATCGTATTCTTCGGGTGAGGCTGCGATACCGTGGCGGATCAGGTAAATAACCATATATCAATACTTCCAGGCATTTTATCCCATTTTTCTAGGAGCGGTCTAGGATATACCTACCTTCTTTTGCCTATTCTACAACTGGATTAGACCTCTGGCGCCGTTATCTGGTTTGCGCTTGTGTAGCGATCGCGCCCTTGTCGTTTCGCATCGTACAATGCTCGATCGGCGAGGGCAACGAGTTCATCCGGTGATGTTGCCAAGGAGGGAATCACAGTCGCAATTCCCATGCTAACGGTCACGATCGCGCTCACATCAGATTGCTCGTGAGGGACTGCCAACTGTCGGATTGCCTGACGCATCGACTCCGCAACCGCGATCGCCCCTGCAGCATCCGTATTCGGCAGGATAGCAGCGAATTCTTCGCCCCCATAGCGCACAAACAAATCGGTAGAACGTTTAACCGCGGCTGCTGCGGCTTTCGCGACTTTCACCAAACAAGTATCCCCAGCTTGATGTCCGTAGCAATCGTTATATCGCTTGAAATAATCTACATCCAACATAATCAACGAAAGCTGTTGTTTGCCCTGCATCAGTCGGTGCCATTCCGACTGCAACCGCTCATCAAAACAGCGGCGGTTTGCTACTTGTGTTAGCCCATCTGTCGTAGCAATTAATCTTTCTCGTTCCGCCCGGTGTCTTAGCATCTCATCTGCCCGCTTGCGTTCTGTAATATCAGCAAAAGTCGTCACTACTGCATAGGGTTGAGACTGATTGAGATGGAACAGCGGTTGAGAATTAATCGAGATCCAAGTCAGCGTTTTATCCGATTTGTGAATGCCCATAACCACATTCGATTGCGGTTGTCCCGTGCGCAGGGTAATTGTTGCCGGATGCTGTTCGCCCGGGAACGGTTCGCCATCCTCCCGAACGGTTCGCCAGTCTAAATCTTCTATCGATGTGTGCCCCATCATTTGCTCCGGGGTCAGCCCGATAATCCTTTCGGCACTAGCATTGCAGGCAGTAATTTGTCCGTCTGCTAGCTGGAGTACGACACCTTCTGTCATGGTGATAATCACAGAACGGTACCGTTCCTCGCTTTCCTGCAATTGACTCAGGAGAATGTTCTTAGCATCAAATTCTGAAGCCAGATGCAGGCTGCTTGCCAGAAACCCGGCCATCAGTTGTAAAGTCTGGATATCTGACTCTGTAAAGGCAGAGGGTGTAGCTGAAAGCACTTTTAAGACGCCAACCCGATCGTCCTGATAGAACAAGGGAACAACCACCATTGACCGGAGACCAATGCGCTCGCAGGCAGCCCGATTTACCCGTGCATCGGTTTCTGAATCCTCGCAAAGCATGATTTGACCCGTCGCAATACATTTTCCCGATAAACTTGTCCCTACTTTGATCCGTAATCCAATATAGGGGGTGGCGATACCGCTGGCTGCCCGATACACCAATTCATCCCCTTCCACAATTTCAATCACTGCTCCATCGGCGCGGGTCAAATCTTGAGTCCTCTCTGCAATCACGGCCATGACTGCATCGAGATTGGGATTGTGGATGGCGATTTTCTGTTGGGTAGCAATCACTATACTCAGACGCTCGAACTCTTGTTGTAATGCTGCTTCTGCTTGCTTGCGATCGGTGATATCCTTCATAAAGCAGTGATGCCCGATCGCTCGCTCCTGCGAGTCGTAGGCTGCCAACATCACCAATTGCTTGTAAAAAATCGAACCATCTTTCCTGATACCGCGGGCCTCAACCTCCACTCGGCCCTCGGCTCGCATTTTTTGATAAGCCGCTATCATCCTGTCGCAGTCCTCAGGATGAACTGTTTTCTGCCAATTCATACCCACCATTTCTTCAGGTTGATAACCCGCTATATTGGCGTAGGCTTGATTAACTGTGATATACCGTCCGAAAATATCCAGGCGCGAGATGCCGTCCACCGCATTAGCAAGAGCTGTACTCATTTCTCTGAGTTCTGTTTCCGCCTGGACAAGATCCGTAATGTCTTGGGATGTACCAAACAACCGAATGACTTGTCCCTCTGCATTGAGTTCGACCTGTCCTCTGGCTTCGGTATGGCGGATAGAACCATTCGGGCGCAAGACTTTGAGGCGCAATAGATAAGGCTCTCCCCGAGTCAGCGCTCGTTGAACTACCATTTGTAGCTGTTTGGCACTTTCGGGATGGTAAATCCGCAGGTTTTCTTCATAGGTAGGTTCGCCCAGTGCCCTGTCGCGTCCCAAAATCTCAAATAGTTGGGGAGACCAGGTAATTTTACCCGTAATCGCGTCCCATTCCCAGCTACCGATGTGGGCAACCCGCTGGGCTTCTGACAACCTGGTTTCATTCTGTTGCAGGGCAGTTTCTGTTTGCTGGCGACTAGCGGTAATGTCATTTTCGTTGACGACCAACATCGGGTTGCCTGTTACCGGGTCTTTGGTACACCGCACGTCGATCCTGTGCCAGCGAATCCCCGCCAGAGTTATCACTTGAGCCTCAGTGATCGAGACCTCGCCGTACCCTTGAACTCCCATTGCTCGCTCTCCTACCTGAGGGTCAACAAAGTGGCTCAGAAAAGCATTGTCTGACGCAGAGCGAGGGTGCAGCGCATCCCCATAACAGCGCAAGGCCGCCGGGTTTTCCAGCAGCGGTAAGCCTTCTAGGGTGTACAGGGAAACCATGAGCGTGGTGTGCCGGAGTGCCTCGATCGATCGCAGGATTTCCGGCTCCATTTGATGAGCGCTTTCGACCGTACCCTCGACCAGCATTGCCAAACGCCCGCTCTCTATCCCGATCCCAGAACACCGACAGCGGACAGAAACAGGCTGACCGCCCGGGTAAAACGTCCACTGCTCGGACAAGGTTTTGCCTTGCTTAAACTGCTGCAGATATGTCTGCAAGCGAATCCGAGTAGACTCTGACACATCGCTAAAGTTGCGGCTCGCAAGTTCTTGCTGGCTAGAAGCGTTCCACAGGTACAAGGATGCTTGGTTGGCCCACCACATTTGCAAATGCTCAATATCAAATATCCAGATCGGGTTTTGCAATAACTCAAAGGCTCTGAGGTGGACAATACCCCCGCTCAGGGAACAGGCAAACTCTGGTTGCAGGCAATTTTCATGGACTATTGGCGCGCTGTCTGTATTAATTGCAGTTTGATTCGGTTCTGTTTTGAGTTCCGGCGGTTGATTTGGCGGCAGCACCGGGTGGTGAGATATCAGGTGCCGCATCCTCAACCCAAGCAGCACTGCAACGTGTTGCAGGATCTGAACGTCGAGAGGTTCCCACTGACGCGGACTTCGGCATTCATGAGCAATCAACAGTCCCCAAAGCTTCGGAGATTGCTGCTGTTTGCCATCTAGCAAGATTGGCACAACTAAATTTGCCTGAACCTGGGTGCGATCGAGCAATTCGACATCACAAGCTTGAAGATGACCGCTGTGAATATCAGAAATGCTGCTAGTTTGTCCCTGGCTGTAACGCTCTACCCAGGTAGCTTCAAAGCAAGAATCATAAATCTGTTTTCCTAGGATTCGCGGCCACTGAGCATCAACCGATTCAGCAAATACTACGCCATCTCCCTGTGGTAGGAAGCGATAAATAATCACGCGATCGGTTTGCAGCAGCACCCTCGTTTCTTCTACCGCACATTGCAAAATTGTCTCCAGATCGCCCAAGTCGTTGATTTGAAGTGCAATTTCAGTAATTTTTTCTAGAATATTCTCTAATGACCAAGAGAAAGTCTCTTTTGTAGACATCTCCGTGTTCCTTTTTTTGTTAAGTATTTTTTTACTATTCTAACCCGCCACCAAAAAATATAATAATTTGTTTTAAGCCGTAGCAACTGCTTGTTTGGTTGAGGAACGAAACCAACACTTTATGTTTGGATTAAAACTTTAATGAAATGGTACAAATTTTATTTTTTATGTGAGTTAGCCAATAATTTATGTTTTTCCGTCTCTATTTGGCTTCTTGAGCGGCTTTTTTATATAAAAAGTTAGCTAAAGTTTCCTCACCAACTCTAAAAAATTGTAATTTATTTAAGCAATTAATTTGGAAATATCAAAAAAATAACCCTGTAAAACTTTTAAGATTCAAGGATTATATTGTGAGTTTAGTAAGCTATATAAAACTAAGTTTTTCCAGCAATCGGGTTTGTTTTTCAAAATACTTCGTTGTTTTTATTTACAATAGTTAAAAAAAGGTTTCTTTGGTGTATTTGTGGAAAATAATCAAATTTATTCTTGTTATTCCTGGAAAAATCAACCGGGTTTTTTAAACCCCTTACTTCGTTCAAACCCTCAATAAGACTTAAAAAACCCGGTTGATGAGAGTTAGAGTGCGTAGATGACCGATCGTCAAGTTGAGATTTTGCCCGGAAGCAAAAAAAAACGCGGCAAAACCTGGTAGCAACCGGAGACCGAACCCAGCAACAGCCTGGGAAGGCTGTTGCTGGAAGAAATACCGCACCTACAAAATCCAGAGTTAATGATCGTAAACAGGATTGTCTTTAGGACTAATTAATTTCAGCAACTTTTGCTTGATCTGGGTATCGAATACTTCCCATTTCAGCCTCGCATAATCGCTATTCTCATTGTCGCCGGAAAGAAATCCTACCGGAATTTCAAAACCTCCTGCTTGACTTCTACCACCGCCAAAAAAGCGTCCTTGAGCATCTTGACCGAAAGCTTCTTTAATAAATTCGTCGGGGTCGAGAGTGAGTTTAGTAGTTCGCAGCGAGCCAATTACTACTTCAATTTCTTCGTCTTTGTCGTGAACAATTCCATAAACAACGGCTGTATGTACGTTCTCCTCTGTTACTAAAAAGTCCGCCGCTTGGGGAATAGAATCCCGATCGTCATAGCGGAGGTAGCCGATGCCGGCGATCGAAAAATTGTTCTGGACGGTGCGGTTTTTGAGCGCTCGCTCGATCGCGTCCATCACCCATTTAGAACGAGACGACTGCAACACCGCATTCAGCAACTGCGGGTCGTAAAACCGGCTCAAATAAGCCGCAGCTAAAAAGTCCTCTTCCTGAGCTTGTCTGAGGGCGTTTGTATCCGATCGCAAACCGTGCATCAAAGCTGTAGCGCACTTGATGTGCAGACTGACGCTGCCGTCGAGAGTTAGGAGTCCAGCCTGTAAATACTCGGCAAAAATCGTGGCTGTAGCGCGGATTTGAGGGCGCAAATCGGTAAATTCTGCGTTCATTTCCCCCTGCAAATTGTGGTGGTCGATGACGGCGGCGATCGGAACTCCAGCCGCTAAAATAAACTCGGTTAAGTTACAAGTCGTGCCTTGGTTGTCGATGAAAGCGCAGCCCTTATACACCGACAAATCCTTAGTTTTTAATGTTTCCAGCGTCCACCGCTGCAACGGCAACCCTGTCAATTTAACTAAGGCAATATTTTCTTGGTGGCTGAGGGCGCCGGCGTAGATAATCTCGCATTGGATATCGTACTGTTCGGCGATTAATTTGTAAGTCCAAGCGCTTGAAAGTGCGTCTGGGTCTGGAAAATCTTGCAGCAATATTAACTGGCGAGTGCCTTTGTGCCGATCGAGCATTTGGCGCAATTGCTCAACTTTGCGATCGTGCAATTCCTCGCGGAGACTGGTGCGATTCTCTTCGGAAGCAACTTCGGCTTTGCTGCGCCGTTTCCCAGGCGCACTCACTCTGGGTACAACCTCGGTGCTGGGTTCAAGCTCACCTTCGCGGTTATCAGATGTTTCATCGGAATTAGCAGGGAAATGGTCTTTCATTGTTAAAAATTAACAATTTAACTATTCAGGATTTGCGCGACATTCGCTTTTAAACCCGGTTTGCTTGTAGATGCCTTGTTGTCAAAGCCAATACTTCTTACGAGAAACCGGATTTAAGAGCGTAAATTCTGTCTTTAACTTTTTAACTTTTTAACTCGTGCACCCCGGGTGCGTTGCGAGGAAGGAACCAATCTCAGAAATCAGAACTTCCGCAAAAAACCCCCGCGCTTGCGCTGACAGGGGTTTTAAAGGCCTATTACATATTTTTGCCATTCTTTGTGCATACCGCTCTTAACGTGTTTAGTCACTTCAAAATAAAGACCGCTGTGAGGTTTCCTCGGCGGATAGCGCAGCGGCATTCCCGCTTCTTTTGGCGTGCGGCTGCCTTTATTGACATTGCAGCGGACGCACGCCGTAGCGAGGTTTTCCCAAGTGTCGCATCCTCCGCGCGATCGGGGAATCACGTGATCGAGCGTCAAATCGTCCCCGGTATAACCGCAGTATTGACAAGAGTGCGCGTCCCGGTGCAAGATGTTCCGGCGGGTAAGCGGAATATCCTTATAGGGAACTCGGACGTAATGCCGCAGTCGGATCACAGTTGGTAGCGGAAAATTTGGCGCAATAAATTTCCCGTTGTGTTCTACCTGTTCTGCTTTTCCTTTCAGCAACAAAACTACCGCCCTTCGCCAATTGGTGATGTTAAGGGGTTCGTAGGAGGCGTTCAGCACCAGAACATTGCCCATTGTTGATTATTAAAGAGAATATTTTTCCCGATAGTAACACAGGTTCGGCTTTAGGTGGGGCGGGATCGGGAAGGGCAAGGCTCAGCAAAAAACGGTCAAAAACCGCACCTTTACCCTATACCTTCGCGCCTGCGCCCACTGTGGCTGCACCTATTTTCTGCCGCCGGCGTTTGTCAGCGAGCATTTTTCCCTGAGTTTTGGCCTCGATGAGGCCAGTGTGTGCGATGGCAAAAATTTGCAGAATTAATTTTATTTTTTTCCCTAAATGCCTAATCTTCCCGGCAAAAAGCAGTCTAACTTTTTAGAGTATTAGTAACCTTAAATGAAAAAGCTTATTACTGCTCATGGAATTTCGGCTCTTAAAGTCAGCTTTTAGCGCGTCAATTATTGCCCTTGTTGCTCCGATTTTAGCAAGCAGTCCCGCCTTTGCCCAAACGCCTTCATTCTTCTGCGGCGCTGCTGGCGGCCGCCCAGCTACAATTGCTGTCCAACAAGGCAAAAATATTCCCGTTATTCTGTGGCTAGCTGATAACTATTTCAATGAATCGGGAGAAGACGCGATTACTCGGTGCACCCGAGTCTCGGGAATTCTCAACAACTCGCAACCACAAGGCAACTGGGAGAATATTATCACATCAGGTGCATCTCCCAGCGGTCAACTAATTATTTGTGCAGCTAATTCTCAAGACGGTTCCTGTAGATTATTATATCAAGTACCCAAAGGGCAAAATCCCGAACAAGCCCGACAAGAACTCTTAAGAAAAGTCAAAAATCCTAATGTAAGTGTTTCGCCGGTTAAGATAAATTGATAGTCAGAAGTCATTAGCTACGGGTAGGAACACGGCATTGCCGTGTCATACTTGCAGATTATTGAGAGGACACGGCATTGCCGTGTCCCTACTTGCAGATAGTTGAAACTCGTGTAAAATACTTCGGTTGAGTGGTGAAAAAATTGCAGCTTTGCTTCAGCAATTCTTCTAACCCTTCAACCTGCCTCAGCCAGACAGTGCCGTTGCTTCCAGCTACAGCAAGTTGCTTTCCGTCTCGACTCCAACTGACGCTAACAACATTCTCCTCGAAGTCAAATTGAGCAACCTGTCGCCCCGCTAAATTCCACAGCCGCACACTCTTGTCAATTCCCACTGTAGCAAGCCGTTCTCCGTCGGGACTAAAACTAATTGCTTTCGCATCAAAATGCAATGTTTGAAATTCATTAACTAATTCTTTTTCTGACATATCCCACAGGGCGACTTTGCCATTCAATGTTACTGTTGCAAAGCGATACTGGTATTGATCCGAACTGAAACTGAGCCCAATTGCCTGAAGTGGCAGTGTTTTTTTCAGCTTTCCCGACAAATTCCAAATTCGGACTGTAGATTTGCCATCTAAAGTTGTTAAAAAATCGCCTTTTGGGCTAAAATTGACGCTTCTCACTAAGCCGTTGTGACCCGGTATTTGCACGCTAGGTGATGCTAATTTGGGCAGATTTGACAATTTCCAAATTGCAGCCTTGCTGTCTATTCCTGCCGCAGCTAACAACTTTCCTTCGGGACTAAAACTGATGCTGGTAACAGAGCCTTGAATTCCTTTCAATTGAGAAATATTTTTACCTGATAAATTCCATAATTTAACGGTGCTGTCCCTTCCGGCAGTCGCTAAAAATTTACCGTTTGGGCTAAAGTTTACCATATTAACTGACTGCTGCAAAGCTTTCCATTCAGCAATTTTTTGCCCGGAAAAGTTCCAAATCCGAACCCTATCATCTATTCCTGCGGTTGCTAACATTTTCCTGGTTGGGCTAAAACTGATGCTGGTAACTGCACCTTTATGAGCTTGCCAATTTATCTTGGTTTGCGGCGGAAGTGATGATGCTTTCGTCTGCTGTTGTTGACTAATTTTATCAAGAATTATTTGTAAGGCTAACAGCGGTCTAGTTGCCGGATATTCTTCTAGCTTGTGTTTGTTTTTAACCAAGGTTTTTAATCTTTTTCCCGAGGCGATCGCCCTCAGTAAAGCTTCTGATAAAGCTTCGCTGTTTTCTGTCTTTTGAGATACCGCTAACAGTAAAGCATCGCTGCCATTTTGTTCGATTTCAATACTTGCTTGTGCTAGTTTAAACCGCTGGTAAGCGAGAGTTGAAAAGCCGATCGCCCCCACTAACGATGCTGCCAGTACCGCAGAACCGATTCTGATCCAATGTTTGGCTTTTTGTTTGGCAGAGTCAGCTTCCATCAAAGCTTTTTCGGCATCACACACAGCTTTTTGGGTTTCTAGTTTAGCTGAATGCAGCAGTTGATTTTGGTCGCTCAAAATAACTTTTTGGCTGGCCGTCAAAAACTGAAAATCTTCGTTTCTTAAACTTTTTCCTGCCGCCCAAACTAATGCTGACTGCAAATCATCCCCTCGCAACAGTTGAGAATTATCTTCACAGCTAGAATTTAGCCAGAGTTTGATAGCTTCCGAGTAAGGCGAGAGGTTTTCTAATTTTTGTTCTATTAACTCTTTGTTAAATACAGCTTCATAAATAGGATTAGAAATTGTTAATTTTTCCCGGCGCTTAACGATTAATCCGCTCAATCGCAATTCCATTTGTTCGGCACTGCCATCGGGGACAATTTCAGCTTGCTCTAAAATTTGCTGATACAATCCGAGTCTCCTGACAATGCGCTGGTTTTCTTTGAAAAGCCGATCGCGAATTGTGGACAAATGTTCGGGCACATCTTGAGTTTCCCAATTTTCCACGATTTTCAAGTGCACTACCTTCTCAACCCACTCTTGAGAAGTGTTAATTTTATCTTTTTCCCCCTCTTGGCAAGGGGCGGCTGCATCTTTCTCCCCCCCTTGGCAAGGGGCGGCTGGGGGGGGTAAATTCGGGATTAATTGTGGATTTTCCAGCAGAAGTTTGCACAGCTTTTGAGTCAAAAAAGGCTGCCCGCCCGTCCAATACAAAACCTCTCTCAAAACTTGATTAGGGCTGTCTGTAAGCTCTGCCAACCCCGCTGCTAGCGGTTGAGCTTCTGTTTCGTCAAAACCAGTTAATTCGATCGCCTTGCCAATATTAAAAGGGGTATTGGTGGTGGCATTTTTCTCGCGGCACAAATCGGTGGGCGATGCTACACCTAAGAGGGCCCAAGTTAGGCGATCGAACTCTGAATTGTTGGCGCGCTTGTTGTAGCACGATCGAATTAAGGCTAAAAAATCGTCGGCGGGAAAATCTAGGGCGAGAATGCTGTCGATTTCGTCAATAAAAATGACAATATTGCTGAAAATGTTGGGTAACAGTACGGTTTCGATGAATTCGCTCAATCTTTGAACCGGGGTTAAAAAATTGCGATCGCGCCACCAAGTCCGCACGTTGACAATATCCGACAGGCTAAAGTTATTTTCGAGAATGCGTAGCAAACCAGCATACCACTGTTCGGGAGTGACGCCGCGGTTGCCAATTTCGGAAATGTCGATCGCAGCACAAGCAATTCCTTCATTTCTCAGCCGCTGAATTGTCCGCACCTGCAAGCTAGATTTGCCCATTTGCCGGGAATTCAAAACATAACAAAATTCCCCGGCTTTCAATCCGTTATAAAGGTCGTCGTCTGCTTGCCGCTTCACATAATTTGGAGCGTTATTTGTTAAACTCCCACCGACTTGATAGTAACTGGGCTTTGTTGTAAAATCCATAAAATCAAAAAGAACCTTCGGCGGTTTAAACCGCAAAGAGAGTCAAACGAAGTCTCTCTCTAAGAGACTAAATAATCGAGGGGTTATTATAATTTTGTATGATTAATTGTACCACAATAAATGAATATACTTAATTAAATCTCAGATACAAATGGCTAAAAAAGTTGCTAGATGAGCATTTTTATTTCTTCCTTCTTCCTTCTTCCTTCTTCCTTCTTCCTTCTTCCTTCTTCTTACAGCATGAAAACTGATTGGACTGGATACAACCACGACAAAGACAAGTTAAGAGCTGAAATTTGGTCTTTGCTGAAGCAGCAAGCCGCATCTATTGGCGATCCGTTTGGTCATATTCCAAACTTTGTCGGTGCTGAGTTAGCGGCAGAAAGATTGGCAACTTTACCAATATGGCAACAAGCAAAAACGATTAAGTGCAATCCAGATTCGCCACAAATTCCGGTGCGATGGCGTGCTTTGCAGGAGGGAAAACGCCTGTATATGGCAGTACCGCGCTTGACAAGCACGCGCTGTTTTGTTGAGTTAACTGCTGAGGATTTGCAGCGGCAAAATATATCAATTGCCGAAAGTGCGATCGCCCGCAAAGCACTCGCTTGCGGAAAATTGGTAAGTTTTGCAGAAATGGAGCCGATTGATTTAGTAATAGTCGGCTGCGTAGCGGCAGGCCCCAACGGTGGAAGAACCGGGAAAGGTGCAGGATTTGCGGATTTAGAATTGGCTATGTTGAAGGAATTCGGGTTAGTTAAAATCGATACGCCAATTGTAACAACAGTGCATCCTTTGCAAATAGTCGAAGATTCGCGTTTGCCAATGCAAGCTCACGATTGGGCGCTGAATTGGATTGTTACTGCCCAGGAGGTAATTGAAACTAATACAAGTTATCCGCGTCCGACAGGGTTAAACTGGAATTGTATACGGCCGGAACAGTTGAAACAAATTCCGATTTTGCGAAAGTTGAGAGAGCAAGACTAGATAACGAGTTTCTGTGCTAAAATTGTCTACAGTTTACTATTGTAGAACATGAAAGTTATTTTGGGAGACATTACAAAACTGGAAGTTGATGCGATCGTGAATGCTGCAAATAGCAGCTTAATGGGTGGTGGTGGAGTAGATGGAGCAATACACAGAGCAGCAGGATCGGAACTTTTTGATGAATGCCGATTACTTGGAGGATGTAAGACTGGTGATGCTAAACTAACTAAGGGATATAAATTGCCTGCACGCTTCGTCATCCACACAGTAGGGCCAGTATGGCGGAAGGGTAATGATGGAGAACCGGAACTCTTAGCCGAGTGTTACCGTAAGTGTATGCAAATTGCCACAGATCGAGAGTTTGAGAGTTTGGCATTTCCTTGCATTAGCACCGGCATTTACAGCTATCCTAAAGCTCTAGCAGGTGAGATTGCAGTGAAGGTATGCTCGGAATATATACAAAATAATGGTGGTTCTCAAAAAGTAATTTTTTGCTGTTTCGATCGAGAGAATTATGAAATTTATGAGAGGATTCTATCTAAATACAACCATAAAAAATCTCTCTAAAACTTCATCAGACGCACCCTACAAGTTTAGGATTTACTCATTGTATCTTAAGGCCAAAGAGAATTTACAGCGATCGCCCCAATTTCTATTCCTTCAATAATAATCGGTATAACAGCCGATCGCCCAAAATCTAACCTTCGACTGTAATCTGGCTGCTCAACTTCAACAAGAGGTTGAGAGTACACCTCAACCAGTCCTTCAAGAAGATTCACAATCCAATAAATCGCAATTCCAGCGCGGGCATAAATCCGTTTTTTTACAGTTCGATCGCGCTGAAGCGTCGTATCGGATACTTCAATAATCAGGGCAATATCTTCAGCACCAGGATGCCGATCGATATACTGTCGCGTATCCCCTCGAACAACCACTATATCAGGTTCGGGTTCGCTGTTAGATAGCGTTATCGGTTCTTGGGAATCAACATACCACCCCGCAGGTAAAATGTTCTCTAAAGCTGTTCTGACAAGACGAGTTGTTACTCGATGCGGTGGATTTTTTGGCATTTTGAAAACCAGCCAACCTTCCAGCAATTCTACAGAGTCATCATCCGTGAGAATGCCAGCTTGAATTATCGCATGATACTGCTCTATGCTCAAGCGCAAAATCAGATCGTTCGGAATTGCTGCGACGCTTTCAACGGGCGACATAACAGTATGCGGGAGTTAATTTAGTTATGATTTTACCTGATTTTAACATATATCTACTTTGTGGTGAACACGCGCCATGCAATGAAAGCAGTAAAACCTAGATAACCAAACACGGTAATCCAGTCTAGCCAATTGTCGGAAGTTATCAAAAAAATATCGTTCACGGGCACCGTTCACCTGATTATTAATTACAGAAATCATACCAAATCCCGGTTACTTATCCCCATTTCTCTGTTCTCTTCCTCTGCTTGCTCTGCGTCAATAGCGGTTAAATCATTCCGATGCAACCGGAATTGAGATGACTGGCTTTTTGGGAAAATTATATTAACTTTTTTTCATAGTTTCCCTATGCTTATTCAAGAAATCTAACAATGCTTCCGCCTCCGGTGATGGCTGTAAACTGGCGTAAGAATAGCGATACAAACCTCTGCAAATCAGAGATAACCGCGTTGGGAAATCAAGCACTGATGGGATATCGACGATCGCATCATCAACGGGTGGAATATCCCCTCGCTGACAATATACTGCATAGCTAATTCGAGGCGATTTAGCCCGACTGCTGCTGCGGCTTCCCCAGTGAAAAACGTATTGATCCCAGCACGATAGAGTACCAGCTTGTGTAGGTAAAGCCCGGATATCTTCCAAGGCAAATTTAGTAGCTTTTGTTTTGAGATTTTTGATAGCTTCAGCATACTCTGGATCGCGGTTTGCCGGAATCATGTACATACATGAATTGAGGGGATTAGCCTCAGTAATTGTTACCCAGAGAGTAAGCACTGTCGGCATACCGTTGGAGTCTATAGTATTTTCGTACTCGGCGTCGCGGTGAGGCTCAAATCCTTTGCCGCTGTCAGAAGTTTCTATGTAATAAACCCAAAAATTTGGAACTAGCTTGTAGCCGTTTCCCAGAATTCCTGTCAAAGTTGAGTTAAAGTAACCAAATGCTTGATAGAAGACATCGTAGACGAGGGCAAACATTGTCGGAAACCCTGCTTTTCTGACATTTTCTATACAGTCGCGCATCTGGTGAATAGTAGCAGCAGGTATTACGCTAGGTGTTTGGAAATAGCCTTCTTCTCGCAGTTGCAGCCTGTACTCGTGAAATTCTGCTTTTTGGATTCCCGAAAATTCTGAAAAGCCATCAAATGGTCGATCGGAAATAGTGGAATTGGGGTTGATATCGCGCCAGTAGTTAATATCTTCTGCTTGTGGCAGAAGTGGAATTAATTTATCTAAGTCAAGAGACTTTCTCAGAATGACAGTTTCTTCAGTCATCGACCCTATTTTACGTTGATACTGCACAGGGGAAAGCCGGGACGATCGCTCTTTTGCGATATTTGTGCTAATCTTTCCCCCTACTGCTGATTTTACGTCATTAACAAGCTAAAATCTCCAATTAATTAACTCCCAAATTTGTTTTAAAATATTGCCGGTACAACTCGCACCTCGGCACGCACTCGTTACCATGCAATTTCACCAACCCCAAACTGTCTAATTTAAACGCCTGCATCGCTTTTAATGGCACCGGAGAATCCGCCGCTGCAATCTCTCTCATTCCCTGCGCCAACTCTGGATATTCTTCTAAATTCCACAACTGCCGGCGCAAATGGTCGCTATAAATTCCAGCATCTGCGATCGCAGTTTCTTTTAATTCATCGAGTGTCAAATCCGATCGCGAAATGTGATATAATGCAACTCGCACTAAATACGGATGTCCGCCGACAATTGCCATCAATTCCTCAACTTCGGCTTCCGACCAATTCAAGTTGTGGCGCGCTGCTAAATCTTGTATTTGCTGATGGTTGAATTCTGGCAAATCTACGGGAAGTCCGACATTAAAAGGCGATTGATTGATGTTCATCGGGATGTAAACTTCGGTGGAGTGAACTACAATTAATCGCAGTTTTTTCCAGATGTCGCGCCGCTTCGATTCTTCGTGCCACGCCCGCAGCAGTCCTAAAAAGTCTTCGGCAATGTCGGGATATTGAAAAACGCGATCGATCTCGTCTAATCCTAAAATTAAAGGACTGTCGATTTGCGGCAAAATGTATTTTTCAAAGTAATCTTTGCAGTTGACTTTGCTGCCAAAAATCTCGTCCCAATAATCGTCTAATTGATTTGCTAAGTGCAACTCGCGACCGACGTAAGCGCAAAACCACTTTAAGAATTTATCTAAGTTGGCAAATACGGCTTTATCTACTAACTGAAAAGTTAGTGGCACGGTGCAATAGCCTTGACGGGATCCGTGATGCAAAATTCTTGCCATCAAGGAAGTTTTGCCCATTTGTCTCGGTGCTTTGATTCTAATTAACGCGCTGGGCTGCACTATAGTTTGATAGCAGCGTTCTTCGATGGGCGGGCGTTCTACATAAAATTGAGAAGCGACATCGACTTGTCCTCCGGGTAATTCCGATTCGGCGGCGGGTAGAGGTGTTTCGTCGCTGCTAATTTCTAATAGCTGTTTTTGTGTTAAATTTTCCGTTTCTTCGGTCACTGGTACGGGTTCTTCTGCTAGCAAGTTCAGAACTTCTTCGATAATAATTGGAGTGTCGGCTGTGGTTTTCCATTCCCTCTGTTTGATCCGGTACAGATAGCCGCGCAAATCGTGATTTAGAGGCGCGTTCAGCGGAAAACCGACGCGGATGGGGAGAATTATTGGTCTTCTGTCAGCGCGAGCATCTTGCAGTTCTTTTGCTTGCTGAACTTGATATGTTAGCAGTTCGCTTTGGCTGACCGTTGGCGGCAATAGTAGGAGCAAATAATCGCATTCTTGGAGGAAAAAATTAATGCGATCGAACCAATTATCTCCCAATCTAATGTTATTTTCTGCTGTAAACACTGTATGACCGATCGCGCTTAAGGCCGTTTCTAACTGTTTTCCCAACTCGCGATCGGGTTCGGCGTTGCGATAACTGACAAATACTTTAACAATTCTGCTGCTGGTGGCTGTTTCCCCCGCTGGCGGCAAATTGTCCAGCTCGTCTAAATTTTCCGGTTCTTCAAGTTTAGCCGATCGGTGGTCGCCATTCGCCAGAGTCATCTCAAAAGCCGCGAACAACTGGCGAATTTTACTCAAATCCGCACCTTCTCTACCCTGCTTAATTTTGCTGACTGTATCGGCACCTACGCCAGACTCGGCCTCTATTTCAGTCAGAGTACCTCTAATGTTATGTCGGTCAGACCATTCTTGGAGCGCCTCGTTAAGTTTCTTTAAGCCAGAGGCAGTGAGAATGCGACCGCGATCGCGTTTTGACTTGAGCACTTCGCTTGCACTGAAAGGGAAAGGAATCTAGGAAGTTTAACGCCTTAAGTCCCTATTTTAGGCGATTTTAAGGGAGATAGTCAGCTAGCCGGAATTTAAGGCATTTTACTTGGAGTAGTTTTTGGGGCGATCAACTCCTCAAACTCTGTCCTGATAACGGCTTCAACAGTTGAATATATTTGAGTATAAAAATTTTTTCTTAACTCCCCAATCTCCGCCGCTAATGACCGCTTAAATTTTTAGAGTAGATACACCCAGCAGAAAAGGAGCAGCCAAATGAGCAAAATCTTACACAGACTGGCAATGGCCGCTTTAGGAACCGGCGCCATTTTCACAATTAATACACTTAATAATTTAACAGAAGCATCAGCGGCTGGTAAATTTGACCAATCAGAAATTCATCAAAACACAGCTTTTCCAATTCCCGTACCGGGGCAGTTCCATAAATAGGGAAATTCATTGATTTAATTAAGGAGAAATTATGAAGTCTACACTTTGCTCGCCGCAACCTACAGCTACAAAATCTGACTCCGTTGATGCTGAGGCGATCGATGCCTGCACTGCACTTGCGTGGGTTGAATTGGTAGCATTAGATGCCAGCGCTCTCACAGGGGATGATTGGCTGGCTTTGTGCGATGATATTGATAGCGGGGAAATCTACCGCTGCTGGTTTTTGTGGCGCGACCGCGAAGTTAGCGGTAATTGGGAAGCTTACGATCCTTTGAGCGATCGCCGATTTGTTGCTAAAGAAAAAGTGTTGCTCAAAGCCGCGATCGACTCGCTCGAAGATGCTAGAAATCTGGCGACACCAAAACTTTAATTCATCTAAGGCGCATACATTTCGCGCGGACAAAACAATAATTGGGCGAAGATAATTGACGACTGACTAAACAAACTTTCGTCCGCCTGCACGAGACTGGAAGAAAAAGGGGTAATAGAACCGGATTTGATATGAGTCCCGAAAACCAAATATTCTCAAAGAAAATAAAAAAAATTACGGCGGCAGGCAGAGTTGACTGTATGATCCTATGTGCTTCGTCTCGAAAGCGGTCGAGAACACTGTGACCGCCGCTTTCTCGTTGCCACTGTTAAACTCTTTGTCTTTAAACATGACTCCAAAACTGCGATGGCTGTTGCCTGCTTTAATTAGTGTTTTGTCGATCGCCCTACCCGCAAAAGCTGATACACTAACATCTTGGCACTTCGATGCCAGCGAAAACCAACTCAATTTAACCACGGATTCAGGAGTTCAGCCGCAAGTCAAACTCATTGCAAATCCCACCCGCTTAGTAATTGATTTACCGGGAATAGTATTGGAATATCCCGAAACTCCTCAAAGCTACAACTCAGCTATTCAACAAATTAGAGTCGGACAGTTTGACACCGAAACTACCAGGTTAGTCATACAATTAACTCCAGGTTATAAGTTAGACCCGCAACAAGTCCGAGTCATTAGAGAATCTGCCACGCGCTGGTCGTTTCAGTTGCCAAATCCCGAGCAAATAGCGGGAAACGAGTCTGTTATACCTACAGCTATTACCCGGATAGAACAAACAACAGGTCAAGTTACGCCCACTTTTTCTCCCGCAAATCAGAGAAACTATTCCGCTGATTTGGGGATGTCAACAGGCTTGGAAATGACAGCCATCAAGCCTCAAATCGAAAGTGCGATCGAACAGTATAGATCCCTCAGCGCCGGAATGTTTTTTCTGGATTTAGATACAGGAAACTATTTGGATATCAAGGGCGATCGCGTATTTCCGGCCGCGAGTACCATCAAATTACCTATTCTGATAGCCTTTTATCAAGATGTAGACGCAGGCAAAGTTAGCCTAGACGAAACATTAGTTATGAAGTCCGACTTAGTTGCCAGCGGGTCTGGAACTATGCAAGACGAACGAGATGGCACTCGGTTTAGCATCAGAGAAACCGTAGATAAAATGATTACCATCAGCGACAATACAGCCACCAACATGATTATTGAACGTTTGGGGGGAATTGCTAAACTCAACGAGCGTTTTCGCAGTTGGGGATTAACTGATACGAGGATTCGCAATTGGCTCGGCGATTTTCAAGGAACAAATACAACAAGTTCTGTGGATATGGTAAAGCTGCTGGCGATGCTGTCTCGCGATAAATTAGTCTCTGAATCCAGTCGGGAACAAGCTTTAGAATTACTGCGACGCACCACAACTAGAACGCTGTTACCTTCGGGTTTAGGCGCAGGAGCCGTGATTGCTGACAAAACCGGAGATATCGGTTTTGTGGTTGGCGATGCGGGAATTATTGATATGCCCAACGGCAAGCGTTATTTGGCCGCAATATTTGTCAAACGTCCTTACAATGACCCGATTGTGAGAGATTTTGTGCGTCGGATTTCGCGGATTGTTTACAATTATTTAGACCAACCTGCGGCGAAAGTACCGGAATTATAGAACTCATGCAAAAAACCCGCTTTCTGGTAAAAATCGTCGATTGATACGAACAATTAACACAGAAACGGGGTTTTTGGTGTGGCTTGCGTAAGCGCTGAATTAACAATTAACTTAAGACTATTCTTTCCGCTCGATGGCTACAGTCAAATGAGCCGCAACTGCCCCAACTGTAGCAAGTACAGCAGCAATTGGAAAGGCTACCGAGCCTGCAACACCGCCCACCAATCCAGCCATCAGCGGAATGTCTGCCAAAATCCGCCCTTGCGAGTTTTTGATGACGAGGCGGCGGAGTTTTCCTTGCTCAATTAGTTCTTTGACTTTAGCAATTAAACTGTCGGCGCTAATCTTGAATTCTTCCACTCTGACTTTTTCTTCGGTTGCAAATTCTGAAGCGAATAAAGGAGTTTCAACTGTTGGGTTGGCTGAATTTCCGGCTGCTGTTTCGTCTTGTACGATCGTTACTTGTTGTTCTAGTTGTGAGTTCATTTTTTGTAGGGGCGGGTGAAAACCAACCGTTTAATTTGTATACCCTTATCTTCGGCGATCGCACTTGGGAATGACAGGCAAGGAAACCCTACAATCTGCATTCGTACTTTCCACCCCCCCACTTTTACTCAAAACCTTATCTCTGTCTGGTTAGAAAAGGGCGGGTTAATCTATTCCTAAAGGTATAGAAAATATCTTTGGGAAAAGCCGCCCCTAGTGATTATTTGTGTCGAATTAGCTCGTAAATTTCCACATAGTCTTTAGCTGGATATTTCCACGAATTGTCACAATTCATGCCTTGAAGCATGAGTTTTTCAAATTCATCATGATAGTCATACCACAATCCGATCGCCCGATCGAGCGCCGACTCTAAAGCGCCGTAGTCGCTTTGGTAAAACACGTAACCGTTGCGCTCTTCAGGGAGGTGGCGGGTGTCGTAATCTCGATCGAACACAGTATTCACCAAACCGCCAACTCCCCGCACCACAGGAACAGTACCGTACCTCAACCCGATCATCTGAGTCAGCCCGCAGGGCTCGTAATTGCTGGGAACCACAATCATATCCCCACCCGCATAAATTAAGTGCGACAGTTCCTCATTAAAACCTAGTTCTAAATGGCAGTCTGGATTATCATTTAAAAACTGTCTTTCGTGCTGGAAATGCGCGTTAATTCCCGCTTCCGTCGCAGAACCCAAAAGCACGAATTGCGCTCCCTTACTCAGAGAGTAATAAATTGCGTGGTGGACGAGATGAACGCCTTTTTGGTCGTCCAAACGGCCGATAAAGGTAATAATAGGCTTGTCAGCATCGCGCAGTAACAGGCGATCGCGCAAAGCTTTTTTAGTTTTGGCTTTTCCTGCCAAATCCTCCTGAGTGTAGTGGTGCGGAATATAGCGATCGGTCTCGGGATTCCACACATCGTAATCAATGCCGTTGAGCACCCCGCGAAACTTCTCTTGATACAAATGCAAAGTGTGGCCCAAACCGTAGCCAAACTCGCCGAGGTGAGCTTCCCAAGCGTGGTGCGGCGAAACTGTGGTGACAAAATTAGAGTACACAATGCCACCTTTCATAAAGTTGATGGCAAAAGGGTTAAAGTTATCTCGGAGGCGATCGTACTCAAAATAATAATCCGGTCTGTGCAAACCCGTTGCTTGCAAAATATCGCTACCTCCCATGCCTTGATGTTTGAAATTGTGAATGGTATAGCAGACTCGCTGATATTCCATCCAATTGTATTTGTAAATTTCAAACAGCAAGACAGGCACCAAACCAGTTTGCCAATCGTGACAGTGAATCACATCGGGACGCTTGTTGCTTCTGAGCAAAAATTCCAAAGCGGCTTTGCTGAAAAATGCAAACCGCATATTGTCGTCATTGCACCCGTAATAACAGCCGCGATTAAAAAAGTTATCTTGAGAGCGAGGTTCGATGAAAAAACACAACTGCCCGTGCACCCAGCCGCACAAGACATCACAGAGGATTTCGCCGCCGTACCAGGGCACAGCCAAATCCCGGTAGGCCTCGTGAAGTCCCCAAATGTGGTCGTACCTCATGCAGTCGTACTTGGGTAGAATAATCTCGACGCAGTGGCCGGAATTCTGCAACTCCCGACTCAAACCGTAAACTACGTCGCCCAAACCCCCTGCTTTGATGACGGGGGCGCACTCCGAGGCAATTTGTACAATGTACATTTTTTTTTCTCGCTCCTGGATAAATCAAAAAAATAATTTCTTAACTTGACAAAGTATATGAGTTCGCGACAAATAAGCAAGTCGGCCATTGGGAATACAAGGAAATACGCACAGCTAGCGGATGTTGGGGCAGATTCGGGCGATCGCTGGCAATAGCCCAACGGGGAAGGATATCATCGAGGCGAAGCTGCAAGCTCTCCTTCAAAGGAAAAATCATCGGTTGAGCAAGTCGAAATTGTGGCAACTCGATCGCAAATTCCGCAAAATTTAACTCATTTTCTCGCATTTGTCAACTCAATCTTTTGAGCCAAATCGCCATTTGTCTCGTCTAGTTCCGAATATCGATCGAATAACTCACTCAAAGCTTCTTCTCCAGCAATCTCTCCATTACTGACAAACTTCTCTACCTCCACCGAACCATCACTCAAAAATTCAATTTCCCACCGTTCCCCAGGTACAGATACAATTACCATCATAGCTTCATCGCGATGATGCGCTAAACTGTAATCAATCGCCTGTTTTTCCAATTTTTGCAAAAATAATATTACTTGGTCAAACCCATTATTTTTCATCTATCAAATCTCCGATCGCTCAACAATTTGCGAGCTATCCTAAAGCCTGGGATATTGTCTTCAACACCTCTTTCTATTTGCTCCCATATCATCATTTCGCTAAATTATTCCCAACTTGACGAACTTGCCGGAAGCTGTGCTTGTTTTATACTACCTTTTTTACCTTTGAGAATCTCAGACACTTTCATGCCTGCAAATTTTTGTGCGATGTTTCTTCCTCCTTGTATTGCATAAATCCAACTCATATTTTTCATGCCGCTCGACAGCAATGGAACAAGTTATCCCAAACCCATCGCATCATTTTCACATACTAATAATTTACCTTTCCCTTGATAAAACCAAACATAACCCTCCCCGCCGCCTTTGCCAAAATGACCTAATTTTCGATAATCTTCTTCAATTCCCTTGGTAAATCCTTTAACCAAATCGCAATCAGCTATCAAAGTTTCACCTTGTTTGAGTTCAACAACCTTAGCCGGTGAACTTGTAGCTGCTACAACAGTAGCTTTTTGCTCGCGCAAAGCTGTAACAGCAATTCTCCACCTACCGTCATTAGAAGCAGCCACTTGTCGGAATTTCAGTTTTTTAGCACCGATAACTACATTGTCGGAACAAAACTGAAATACACCGTCATCAAACTCCCACTGCTCTGCATCCGAAAGCTCGATCGGCGTATAATGCAGGAAATTCCCTTTTTGTCTCGGTTCGAGCTTCACCGTACCAGTTCCTTGATATACGGGAGCGTTGTAGTCCATTTCCGTTGTCAAAGATACCCACATATCTTTCAAACGGTTATCCGTTTTATAAACACCGGAAGTCAATTTCCCCATACACCAATGCAGCGCACCTTTTTGAATTATCACTCCCGAATTGTTCAAGTTAATTTCTACTTGCTGAACGAGGGGAATATTTTTAGTGGGATGGTAAAACTTATTGGTTTCAGGATTGATGTTATTTTGGATGTACCACAAATCCGTTGGTTCCAAAACTTGGATTTCGTATTTCATAATATACCTCGCGTATTTAGTTGAAATGTGTTAAACATTTGACCCTTGATTTGGGACTTTCGCGATCCCGGACTTATCTTGTAAAATTTATCTTTTGCAGACATCCTCTGCTACTGTTAAAGTATCTAGCTATCTTAGCAATAGCAGACAGCGCCCCTCCACAATTGTTGAGAAAAATTTATGCCTGCGATCGCACAATCTCCCAATTTACCCATTTTACAAGAAATCAACTCAGGATTACCCAATATTTGCGGCTCCGAAGCAGAAATTAATGCCGCAGCCAATAGCAACGAACCAATCTTTCTACCTACCACAAATCTGCGCCTAGAAAACATTCAAGCCGGATTTGCCTGCGCCCTGCATATGCACCAACCGACAATTCCTGCCGGTGCAAACGGCGAACTGATCTGCAATCTCCAGCATATGTTTGAACATCCCAACCAAGGAGATAATCACAACGCCGGAGTCTTTGCTTGGTGCTATTCCCGCATGGGAGAATTTATTCCCCAACTAATTGCTGAAGGCTGCAACCCGCGAATTATGCTCGACTATTCGGGCAACTTATTGTGGGGATTGCGCCAAATGGGACGCGACGATATCTTTGATAATCTCAAGCGGATTACCTGCGATCCTCAATATCAACCCCACGTAGAATGGCTGGGGACAATGTGGAGTCACGCCGTCATTCCTTCAACTCCCATTCCCGACATCAAACTCCAAATTCAAGCATGGCAACATCATTTTGCGGCAATTTTTGGCTTGGATGCCCTGAAGCGTGTTAAAGGTTTTTCGCCCCCAGAAATGCACTTTCCCAATCACCCTGATACACTTTACGAATACATCAAAGCTTTGAAAGAATGCGGCTATCGCTGGCTGATGGTGCAGGAACATTCTGTAGAAAATCCCGACGGTTCGGGATTGTCGCAAGACCAAAAATATATTCCCAACCGTTTGGTTGCCCGCAATTCTCGCGGCGAAACAATCAGTATTACTGCTTTGATTAAAACCCAAGGTTCAGATACGAAATTGGTCGGTCAAATGCAGCCTTATTACGAAGCCAAAGGACGCAATAAACAGCAAATTGGCAATGTCACAGTTCCTTCTTTAGTTACTCAAATTGCCGACGGCGAAAATGGCGGCGTCATGATGAATGAATTTCCCAGCGCCTTTGTCAAAGCTTGGCACGAAAACCGCGAACAAGGCGGGGGAAAATCCGGCGTTGTCGGTTTAAACGGGACTGAATATTTGGAAATAATTGAGGCGGCGGGCGTTAATCCTGAAGATTATCCTGTTTGTCAGGGGATTAACCAGCACAAAATCTGGCAGTTAGTCGATCCTGATAGTGCGACACCGGAAAAAGTGGAAAGTGCGATCGCCCAACTCAAGCAAACCGACCATAATTTTCACATGGATGGTGCTTCTTGGACTAACGATTTGAGTTGGGTAAAAGGCTACGAAAACGTCTTGGAACCGATGAATCTACTCAGCGCTGCATTTCACCGAAAATATGACCCGCTGGTGCAGCAAGATGGCGCCGTTACTAAGCAGTTTGAATACCAACAAGCTTTGCTTTACAACTTGCTGCTACAAACAAGCTGTTTCCGCTATTGGGGACAGGGAACTTGGACTGATTACGCGCGCGAACTTTACAACCGTGGCGCTGCTTTAATGAAGTAGGAGAATTTATTGTAGGGTGCCCCGGAAACAAAGTGTTTGAGCCTCCTCAAATATCGGCGCTGAGGCACCCTACATCTAGAAAACTTTATTGATAAAGAGAGGACAAAAGTCCTCACTACAAACACGGACTTACCAATTACTGTCTACATTTCCTGCATCAGCCGCAAATAGTTTTGCCGCATCTGCGTCATATTTTCCATCATTCTATTAGCCATATCTTTCTCAACATCGCTCATTTGTTGCCAAAATAAAGCCGATCGCCTCGCCATAATTGCTTCTTCCCACAACATCTCCAAAAGTTGCGCCGCCATTGGGTTTTCAGCATCGATAATCCCACACAATTGCTCGAAGGCCCGGTTAGCTTCGGTGTGAGTGCTAACATCCTGAACCAGGGTTAGGCATTTCTTGAGTTGTACGATCGGATTTTCAGAAGAGTAAGCCATAATTTCACTAAGATAAGCTACAAAATTTACGCTGATACCTTTGACATTACTAGAGTTGTGACACAGCCGTAGAGTTCCCTACATACCACCGCCAAGGCAAATCAATTCCTTGAGAAATTCCGATCCGCGTAGTTTGCACAAAATTTATTGTACCCTCCTCCACAGCTTGCTGAAAGCGATCGCTCCGGTGTTCTAACCGCAGCGGTTGGCCTGCACCCAAGGGAAAACCGCTTAAAGTTCGATCGAGCTTCAGTACCTTACACAGTTTCCCAGGCCCGGCGGCGAGGCGCGATCGCTTCTTCTCGGGAATTCCAGCGAATTCTTGGGGAACCGCATCTACCTGCAAAGCTCGAATCAGCACAGCACTAGCAACTCCCTCTGCATCCGTCACCACGTTAAAACAGTGATACATCCCGTAGATTAGGTAAACGTAGCTCATACCCGCAGGCCCGAACATCACCTCATTGCGAGGAGTGCGCTGTCGGTAAGCGTGACAAGCGGGGTCTCCCGGGCCGTAAGCTTCGGTTTCGACAATAATTCCCCGAATTGTCTCGCCGTCAGGAAACTGCCGCACCAGCGAGCATCCCAGCAAATCTGGCGCTACGCTGGTAGATGGTCGCGCCAGCCAAAAAGATTCTACAATCTGAGTATTTGCACTCACTCAATAACAGCAGGTAAATTATGGACGTTAAGTTAGTTTTAGCAGTCTTGACAGCAGTTTTCACCGTTTGCTGTCTGTTCTTCGGCACAAAAAACGGATTCTACGATACTGACAAGTATCACGGTAACGGTTCTGCTCACTAATTTTAGGCGTGCAGTTAATTTCTTAAAAAACCGCTGCCTGTTTTTCAGGCAGCGGTTTTCTTTCGATTTAATCGATTTAAACATTATTTGCTAGTCTTACTAAGGGTGAATTTTGCCATCTGGCATTTGAGCTTCTTGCAAGCTAGCATTCGATAATTCAGCGCATCCCATGAGGTTAAAACGCATTGTCGCCCCTCGATCCGTTGCTTTCATCTTGAAACCAACTACTGCATTTTCTGGGTTATTATGTTCTGGAACAGCCGTGACATTAAAATCCATATTTGCTTCTTTTTCTTTAGCCTCAAGGTTGAAAGTGATACCAGCACAGCCCAAATCAGCTCCCGTCAGATTGGCTCTATTTAAGTTGGCATTTTTGAGGTTGGCATTTGCCAATTTTGCTCCTGATAAGTTAGCACCTTCTAGGTTTGCTCCCTGCAAGTTGACTCCTTGCAAGTCTAATCCTTTGAGGTTGGCATTTCTAAAATTGCATTCGGGACACTGTTTTGTTTGCAGCAATTCCTTGACTTGGTTTTGTTGATTTGAAAAAGTTAGATATTTTGCCACAGTAAATACAACTGCGATGGACAATCCAGCAGTAAATAAATTCTTTAATTTCATAAATATCCGAAAAGCTGCGGGGGCTTTCTATCGCGGTTAATAGATTTCTACAATAGTGCGATCGACCTCTCCAGAATTTCCACAACAAAATTGTCTGCATCTGAGTCAATAAGTCCGGCGCAATTAAACACCGCCAGACTTATACATCCCGCCTCCTTTCCCTCACCAGTGCTGCTTTGAGCTTCGGACTCGTCCCGTCCGTCTGCTTCACTTTCCTTTGAGCCGTCCACAAACGGAATTTATTATTACCTGAAGGCGCGCATTGGCATATACCTGCGGACTGAAATAAAAGAAACTTTATTTATATCCCTGGAAAGAGGAAATTTTCGAGAGACTTGAGGATAATTAAAATAGAAACGCCATAAACGCCATACTGTAGCTGCGCTGTTAAGTTCTCAGCAACTACTTTTTTTGTCACAATTGCTTTGAGAAATTAATTTACTCTAAAAACTGTTGGCAGCAGCTCAGGTTCCTCAACCTCGCCAGAACACACTCTACCTATAATCCCGACAATTCGGAGCGGCAATGAACACAATCAAACCCGAACCCAAAAGATCGCGCTTCATGGCTCTGCTGCTGACAACGCTGCTGACCTTTCCCTTTGTAAGTGCTTGCGGTTCTAGCGATCAAAGTTCCGTTACTCCGCCTCCTGTTGATAATACTCGCGCTGGAGGAGTGCAACCTAATCGCGGCTCCACTCCTACGCCACAAGCTAAAAAAGGACTCAACACTGCTCAAAAAGTAGGGATTACTTTAGCAGGAGCAGCCGCCCTTTACTACATCTACAATCAGTACAAAAATAAACAAGAAAAGGGGCCGCAGGGAAAACATTACCTTTCCAAAAACGGTCGCGTTTACTACCGCGATGCCCAGAATCGCGCGGTCTGGGTAACGCCCCCGCCTGAAGGAATTACAGTTCCGGAGTCCGAGGCATCGCGTTACCGCGAATTCCAGGGGTACAACAACCAAACTACCGGTCGAGACCTTACTACCGTGCCGGAAGCTACAAGTCCTGTTCCGGCACAGTAGCCTAACCACTTGAGATTTTAGATTGCCGATTTCGTGATTTTCACTTAAATCTGAGATTCTTAATCTAAAACAGCCATTTTTCAACACATAAAAAAGAGGAACTTTATCATGGTAGACGGATTTTTCCGGAAGTTAAAAGATGCGGTCGTCGGGTCAGACAGCGAGCAAGTCGATGCTGACGGCAATTACGAAGATCCCTCAAATCCCGGAGAGTACGGCGACGTGAGTCCGGCCAGCGAAGACCCCTACGGCGACCCCGCCGACAACGCCGGTACCGACTACGGACAGTTCGGCAACGTGAGTCCGGCCAGCGAAGACCCCTACGGCGACCCGGCTGACTACGTAGCGGATGCTGGAATGTTCGGCGACGTGAGTCCGGCCAGCGAAGACCCCTACGGCGACCCGGCGGATGAGGAAGAGTTTAGTTGAGTCAGTTAGCTAGAAAAATTACCTGGTAAGCAACACCACCCCTGCGGGGGTGTTTTTTTTGGGGAAATACCACGAGTGAGCGAAAGATGAGCGGAAAAGGGAACTCTTGAGGCAATAGAGAATCTGAAACCCTTAACCGACAAGAATTATTAAACGGAGAGGGTGGGATTTGAACCCACGGTGACATCACTGCCACACTCGATTTCAAGTCGAGCGCATTCGACCACTCTGCCACCTCTCCGGGCGCATAAATTTTATCATACCAGCAAATGTCTCTAACTACAAATAGCCGCAGATTCAGTGCGCCGATAAAGAATTTGTTCTCTTTCTACCGCGAAATCTTCGCCTACCCATACCATAGACACTTCCGACACTGCTCCATTTTCCAGCAGGACGATCGAGAAATTGCGCAGTTTCGAGCACTCTCTCTCCACAATTCGCGGTACGCTGGCCGCATTCAAATACACCGTACCCTCCGCACTCACCTCCAGCGACTTCCGCAACTCCTGCTTTGTGTGCCGCAGTTTGTGGTGCATATGACCAAAAGTTACCAGAGGTATGTGCTTCCCAGAACTTCGAGTTCGATCGATCGCCTCCGCAAAATCCGGGTCGCCCCAATCCCCTCCCAGCGGCTTCCAATCTCGCCCGCAGGGGTCTTCAGGAGCCTCTCCTAACCCCGTCGGGCCCGTGTGACCCAAAAAAATCACATTTTCGCAATCCGCCTGAGCAGCAGCCGCTGCTATGCGCCGCGCCGACTCCTCAAAACTTTCTACCCCAAACCACTCCGAGTAAAAATCCCCGTACTTCCACTCCGCTCCCCCCCAAGTAAACGGGCGGCTTCCCACCACAGTTACGCCCAATTCGGGAAAATCCCTTTTCCCGTAACCGACGTGAGCTTCTCCCATTAAATCTAACTGCTGTTTCACCCAATTTTCTTGAGTTCGATCGTAAGGGCACTGACTGCGGCCCCACTCTGTCGCCGTGTACCAAGCGTCGTGGTTCCCAAAAACTGCTGCTTTCCGAATGTCCAATTGGGCGATCGCCCGCACCACCTCCACCGACTCATTGCCAAAATCCCCCACAAACAGCACCAAATCAACGTCCAGATGCTTCAAGGCCTCGCCGTCTTCAGGTTCCCACAGATCGTGAACGTCCCCCACCACCGCAATTTTGATAGATTTAGCTTTATTCATGTGATTTGTCATGTGCGATCGATCCCTAGCCCCTTCTTACTCAGCATAAGAAACAGCGACCAATTTTTGCACTCTCCCCCAGCCTATTTTGGATTTTAGATTTTAGATTTTAGATTGGCTGCACTGAACAGCCAGCACTTTTTGGTGAATTCAACTATAATTCAAAATACACTTTAGCTGTCTTCGCCACCTTCACCGGAATATTCTAACTGTGTTTACCACCGCACCTGCTCCGAACTTGACTCAAACCCGACTGCCCGACGACTTGTTTGCAGCAATTAACGCCCTCAAACAAGAGTTGAACGCCGTCATTCTCGCCCACTATTACCAAGACTCCGAGATTCAAGACATCGCAGACTTCATTGGCGACTCCCTAGAACTTGCACGCAAAGCTGCCAACACCAGCGCCGATGTCATTGTTTTTGCCGGAGTTCATTTCATGGCTGAAACCGCAAAAATTCTCAATCCCGACAAATTAGTATTGTTGCCAGACTTAAATGCTGGGTGTTCCCTAGCCGACAGTTGCCCTCCCGAAGCCTTTGCAGCTTTCAAAGCCGCTCGACCAGGACATTTGGTAATTTCCTACATTAATTGTACCGCCGCAATTAAGGCAATGAGCGATATAATTTGCACCAGTTCTAATGCTGTTAAAATTGTCAACCAAATTCCTGAAAATCAGCCGATAATTTTTGGACCAGACCGCAATCTCGGCCGCTACGTCATGGAACAAACCGGTAGAAATATGGAAATCTGGCAAGGAGCCTGCATCGTCCACGAAAACTTCTCAGAAAAAAAGATAGTTCAACTCAAAATCGAAAATCCCGAAGCCGAAATAATTGCCCACCCAGAATGCGAACCTCCCGTGCTGCGCCACGCTAATTACATCGGCTCCACCACCGCTTTGCTCAAATATTCTCAGTCCAGTTCTAGCCAAGCTTTTATTGTCGCGACTGAACCGGGAATCATTCACCAAATGCAAAAGCAAGCTCCGCACAAACGCTTCATCCCCGCTCCTTCCACCAATAATAACTGCGCTTGCAACGAATGCCCGCACATGAGATTAAATACCTTGGAAAAATTGTATCTCTCCCTAAAGAATCAAACCCCCGAAATTACCATGCCTCTAGATATCCAACTAGCAGCCTTGCAGCCCATCCAGCGAATGCTAGAAATGAGCTAACCCCTCGCTATTTTTAAGTAAATATATTGTATGCTGGGTTGGGCGCGGCGATTAAATTAAATCCTCGCCTAACCCATCAACATCGATCGGCAATCCGTGAATCAGTTGTCAAACTCTTTCTCTTCTGTTCCTCTGCGCCTCTGCGCCTGTGAGGTTCCTTTAAAACTCATGAACGATAAATGATGCCGGAAAAACTGATTGTTTTCACTCGCTATCCCGAACCGGGAACAACCAAAACTCGACTAATTCCGGTGCTGGGAAAAACAGGCGCTGCCAACCTTCACCGCTTGATGGCCCAACGGACGATCGCCTGCGCTCTCTCTCTCCAAAAATCCCGCAGATTATCCGTAGAAATTCACCGATCCGGCGGCAGCCAACAACTGATGCAAGAGTGGTTAGGAAATGATATTATTTGTCAAAATCAAAGAGACGGCGATTTGGGCGCAAGAATGACAGCAGCATTTGAAAAGTCTTTTAATTCAGGGGTTGAGAAAACTGCAATTATCGGCACTGATTGTCCTGGTTTGAAAGCAGAAATCATGGCACAAGCTTTTGAGGAACTGAGCCAGCACGATTTAGTTTTGGGCCCGGCAAAAGACGGAGGTTATTATTTGATCGGGCTGCGGCGAACGATACCGGAATTGTTCGGTGGCATTCAGTGGGGAACCAGTGAAGTATTTGCTTGTACGCAGGCGATCGCCCAAAATCTCGACCTCAATATTGCTTATCTTCCCACTCTTGCAGATATCGATCGACCAGAAGACCTGCGCGGTTTAGATATTAATATATTGAAATAACTAAAGTCGATTTTAATTATATTAACTAAGATAATTTATCCTAGTTGATTATAAAAATTTACTCGATCCTGAAACCAGAATGTCATAATATATAAAGTGTATTTGTCTAACCAAATGCAGCGGTTAGACAGCGCTTGAGAGAATACTCCCAGGCGCGATCAAAAGCTAAAAAGTAGCAAATAATAATAACTCACATTTGTACAAAACCCGCCCTCCCAGATCAAAGCCGAATCTAGGCGCTGGTCAGGCGTAAAAAATTAGCAAATAACAGATAAGCTTTGTACAAAACCCGCCCTCTATCTCACGGGCTGCTTAATTCAGTATGCCGCCAGAAAATCGCCATCTCAAAATTTCTATTATAATTCCCGTCTTAAATGAAGCGCCTACAATTGCCCGAGTCATCTCCACCGCCCTTCAGGCAAAAAATGTCGAAATAATTGTCGCCGACGGCGGCAGCAGCGACGGTACAGCAGATATAGCAAAATCTTTGGGCATCCGAGTTATCTGCACGGCCCGAGGTCGCGCAGTTCAAATGAATGCAGGTGCAGCCGCAGCTACTGGAGAAATCCTGCTGTTTCTCCACGCCGACACTCTTTTGCCTCGCGGGTACGACTCTGGCGCGCGTGAGGCACTCGCTAAACCGTCCGCAGTAGCGGGGGCCTTTCAACTCAAGATTGAGGCCCGCAGGTTCTGTCTGCGTCTGGTAGAAACAGGGGTAAACTGGCGATCGAACTTTCTGCAAATGCCCTACGGCGATCAAGCCATTTTCCTCAAAGCAGCTACCTTTGACAAAATGGGCGGTTTTCCCGACTTGCCCCTCATGGAAGACTTTGAATTCGTGCGCCGGTTGAAAAAACAAGGCCGCATCGAAATAGTACCCCAGCCAGTGCTGACCTCCGCCCGTCGCTGGCAGCAGCTTGGGGTCATCAAAACCACCGCCATTAATCAAATAGTAATCATCGCTTATTTCCTGGGAGTGTCGCCCGATCGACTCGCTTTCTGGTATAAGGGACAAAAGAAAAATTCTTCTGAAAACTAAAGAATAGTGAACTTTTCTAAAGCTCACCGTTAATTATGTAAATAGGAAACACGTCCCTGCGTAAAATATGACTTGAACGCCTCAACTTTATTAAACTGCGAGGACAAACAGAATATGGCCGATCCCAGAGATGCAGAGCTTATTAAACCCTTTAACGGCGACCCCTTCACGGGTCATCTAGCAACTCCCATCAGTGCTTCTGATTTCACAAAAGCATTCATTGGGAACTTGCCCGCTTACCGCAAAGGACTCTCGCCCCTAGTTCGAGGTCTAGAAATCGGTTTGGCCCACGGTTATTTCCTCGTCGGCCCCGAAATCGTCTTCGGACCCCTGCGGGATTATCCCGAAGCAGCTAATCTCGGCGGATTAATTACAGCCCTCGTCTTAGTTCTGCTTGGCACACTAGGTATGTCTGCTTACGGTTTGGTGTCTTTCAAGCAAGACAACACCAGCTACCCTAGTGCTAATCCCATGACTCCCGATTCCCTCAGAAATGCTGAAGGGTGGAGCCAGCTTACCGCTGGTTTCTTCATTGGCGGGATGAGCGGCGTCTTTGCTGCCTATTTCTTACTCGAAAACTTTAACGGCGTTGACGCCATTTTCCGGGGTTTAGTCAACAATTAGGTTTCACTGCCAAATACCCCTGTTGGAACACACTAACTTTAGTTTGGAGAATTAGATATGACAGGTTCCTACGCTGCTTCTTTCTTGCCTTGGATTTTGATTCCGGTTATTACATGGTTAATGCCGGTTGTGGTAATGGGTTTGTTGTTTATCTACATTGAAAGCGACGCCTGAGCCTTACCCCGAAAGTAAGACCTAAGTTGGAAAGCCGAAGTAAAACGATTGACGAACAATTTCTCTGAAATTTCTAGATAAATCTAGGGAAAATCAGCAAAAATTGTTTTGAGATTGCTGGCAATCACAAAACTTAGCTTCTTTACCCCCATCCCCAGAATTTATCTGTGGAGCAATCTTTCAGTTTTCTTACTTCAGAACTCGTAATTGCCAAAAAATCCTCTGCCTGCAGGCAGAGGATTTTTTTACAAATAAGACAAATTATCCGATTAGGGAACACAAATTGCCAAATTCTAAGCCACAATTGTTATGGAAACTTATTCATGAGGAGACAGCGATGCAATTTTCCCCCGCACGCCGAATCTTAGCTCCATTCCTGATCTCGGTACTTCTGCTGGTGACCGCCTGCGGTCAAACCCAAGCCCCCTCCCGCTGGGACAAAGCCCAGCAGGAAAGCACCCAAAAACCTGCTCAAGCCAAGCAGACAACTGCTGACAAATCAAGTGCTAGTAATCAAAACCTGCCCAAAAAGGCAGTTGCAGGCGGCCAATTAAATAAATACTTCCCGTCTTCTGGCGGTGGATTCGATCGCGTCTTCGCTCAAGAAAAATCCGGTTTTGCTGAAGCTAAGCTGAACAAAGGCGGTAAAAATGTCGCGATGCTCTCGATTAACGACATCGCCGGCAACCCCTCGGCAGGCGCAAAATTTCAGCAAAGTACCAAGCAAATCGGCGGCTATCCCGCAGTTAATCAGGGTGCTAATATCACCGCTGTTTTAGTGGCAAATCGCTATCAGGTGAAAGTTCAATCCCGCGATCCGTCTTTTACCGCTAGCGATCGCGAAGCTTGGCTGTCAAAATTTAACCTCGGTGGCCTCGCTCGCGTCAAGTAGCAATGTCTATGGTCAAACTCCGCGCCCGACTCCAGTCTGGCGCTATTAGAACTAAGTCTGCCAAAATAAGACTGTGAAGTTCTTGCCATCTGCCAAAAGTAATAGCTTTGATTCCCGTTCTAGCAAAAGGAGTTTTTTGTGAGCAAAACAGTCTTTGAATTAGTCGATACACTGCCTAAAGACAACATGACTGTCAAAGCCCTGCGAGCGCTTGACTTTGTGGTTCCCGGCGAGTGGAACAATTTAGTTGGCTTTGAAAATACCATTCGCACCGTTACTGGCGAAACTGACGAAGAACTGATCCAGCAAATCGGCGAGCGCGCCATCTACCTCTACAACGATAAGTCTCAGGGCTACCAGCGCGCTCTGTGGCTTTACCAAACTATTGACAGTGCCGACAAGGCTTTGGGCAGTGCCGCCCTCGCTAACAAGGTTGCGGAAAATGTCTCGTTTTTGTCGTTCCTCGGCAATATCACTCCCAAGGCTGAAAAAGCTCAAACGATCGACCTTTCTTTGAAGTTAGTCACGGAGTTGCTCGCTTTTTGCCAAATCAACGGTCTTCCCGGCGACAGCATCGGCGATTTTGCCGGATCTTTGGGCGACTACGGCGGCGAATCCCTGATGCGGATGGCAGCTTTGGTTTGCTTTGATGGTTTGATCCCCCTGGGCCCAGACTTTATCATGGCAACTCAGTCTTGGATTCAAAAGCTCTCCCCTAGCGATTTGCAAGATAATCAGGCTTTTAAGTCGATCGGCGACCAGATTCCAGGGGGCTCTCCCGCAGGCCAACTCGGCTTTATTGGCGAAAGCTTTAACTCGGTTTCTGGCTGGATGAGCTCTTTTGTGAGCGATCGAGGTTTGACTCCCCAAAACGTACTCGGCCACTTGCAGAATTTTGTAGACATTTCTGCTGATAAGGTGGACTACGTGGGCGCATTCCTCGACATTACTACCAACTACTACGAACACACCGGTGTTCAAACTCTCGCCCGCCGTTTGATTGAACGAGCTGTCGCAGAGATTTAGAATAATCTCAAGAGTTGTGATGTTTGCGGGCGATCGCCCTGAGTGTGTTGAGTTCAAATTTTTTTGAATCGCAATTTTCTCAGGTTGGTTTTCGATAAAAACTGTGTGCGATAGAGAAAGTCGATCGCCCGCACCTGCACTCACAACTCCTTACCGATCACTTTTAAAAGGAAGCGTTAATGCCAGAAGAACCGCAAAATCCTACTGCTGGGGAATCGGAAACTCCCAGTGCTTCGATCGAGAACGCCCCGAGTTCCGACGCACCCGAGACAAGCTACTTTCCCAGCCCTGACAAGCCTCAGCCGGCTGCTAAAGAACCCGCAGCGAAGAAAGAACCGCAAAATCCTACCGCTGGCGAATCCGAAACTCCCAGTGCTGCGGTGGAGGACGCTCCGAGTTCCGACGCACCCGAGACAACTGACATTCCCAGCACTGACAAGCCTCAGGCTGCTGCTAAAAAGCCCGCAGCCAAGAAAGAACCGAAAAATCCTACCGCTGGCGAATCGGAAACTCCCAGTGCTGCGGTGGAGGACGCTCCGAGTTCCGACGCACCCGAGACAACTGACATTCCCAGCACTGACAAGCCTCAGGCTGCTGCTAAAAAGCCCGCAGCCAAGAAAGAACCGAAAAATCCTACCGCTGGCGAATCGGAAACTCCCAGTGCTGCGGTGGAGGACGCTCCGAGTTCCGACGCACCCGAGACAACTGAGACAACTGACTTGCCCAGCACTGACAAGCCTCAAGCGGCTGCTAAAAAGCCCGCAGCAAAGGCGGACGGCGACAAGCCCCCAGCTAAAGCCAAAAAGGAAAAAGCACCTGCTGTTGAAGACAAGCCCTTTGCGGATTTTATTCAACAAGATTATTTGCCCGCCTTGCAAACTGCTTTAACTAAGCAGGGCGTTAAGGATTTAGAGGTGAGTTTGATCAAGCAAAAACTTCCCGTTGCTGGCATGAGTTCCGCCGGCGATTGCTGGCAGGTAATTGGTAAATTCCAAGAAGGTGAGCGCCAATTTAACCTGTATTTTCCTCAAGAAAATATTCAAAGTCAAAGAGCATTTTCCTGCGCTGAAAATAATACAAAAACCAGCACTTTAGAGCCTTTTTTGATAGACGAGCGCAAGGTTACTCTAGACCTCATGGTTTTTGGCGTAGTTCAGCGGCTTAATGCTCAAAAATGGCTAAATCTTAATTAGTTATTAGTCATTAGTCATTAGTTATTAGTTGTTAGTCATTAATTGCTTGTCTTTAGGCATTTACTAATGAGTTTCAGGGCGGGTTAATTTGCATATGAACTTTAGCGCTCGCCCCATCTCTAATTTTGCCCCGACTGACTCATAAGTCAGAAGCCATAGCTAATGACTAATGACTAATGACTATTGACTAATGACAGGTTTTCTTCGGATTTTGTCAAAAAATTGCGAGCTTGCATAATGCCGTAAAGGTTAACATCTGTTTCTAACAAACAAGCATGACCGCTGTTAGCCAGCAGCACCATTTCAGCATTGGGAATTACCTTGACTAAAAGCTTCGCTTCTACTAGGGAAGGCAGCAGCCGATCTGCACCGCTAGCAATTACTAGCGTCGGCTGTTTGATGCCGCGCAACTGATTTTCGTCAACATTAAACGATCGCACTAACGCCAATCTCCACACAGACGTATTTTGCGGTACTGCTTGCATCGCTTCTAGCAAAGCTCGCCGATCGTCGCGCCCAATCTTTCCTAAGGATGCTAATATCGGCAATAAACCGATTACCGACAGCGGATAAAGGTTGGCCGGCAGCCACTGAGTCAGGTACGATCCCCACTGCACCCAAGGCTGCTGTCGAAACGAAGAAGCTGGATTGACTAACATTAATCGATCGCACAATTGAGGAGCTTCTAAAACAGTTTTCATCGCTAAACAGCCCCCAAATGACTCGCCACACAGATAAACCGGCCGCTGCGGCTTTCCGGCTTGCTTTTCTGCTTCAATTAAGGCAATTGTTTCGCTAACAAGTACCTCCCAACTAGCCATGTCGTCAGCCGGTACAGTTAAGCAGCGAATGTCGAAATGATTTGCTAATTTAGAAATTTGCGGTCGCAGCAGCAAACCGCTGCCATCCATACCGGGCAGAAATACAAATAAAGGGCGATCGGGTTTCGGCGGTTTGGGGGTTAGGAAACGAACCTTGTTGTTAGCATTTGCCATGATTCAAGTCAATCGATTTTAGATTTTAGATTTTAGATGGGAAATCTGACACCAGCCAACAGTCAGCAGTCAACAGTCAACAGTCAACAAACTTACAAACAACCTCGTTGGAGTAATTCTGCAATTTCCCCCTGACAGTGATCTGTGAGTTCAGCAACAACTGCTTTGGCTTTTTTGCCTCGATATTGCTGCTGTCGATCGACAGTAATCCAGTAAGGCCGGCCGATTAAAACATTAACTCGCTGATAAACTATCACAGGATGCCACCCCGATCGATCGAACAGCGGTTCCGAAGGATCGAAAAAACTCAACAACTTGAGGGGTACACCCGATCGTACCGAGTGTTCCTCAAAAGAACTAATCGCCACCGGCAAAACCGCCAAATCCCGCACCGGAGCCCGCAAAGCCAAATGAGCAAATCCCCGCTGAAACTTCCCCACAGTATTGGGTCCAGTTAGCTTCACCATCGGTTCTGCACCCTCGGGAAACACCCCCACCATCTCTCCGCCTTGCAGCAGCGCTGTCGCTTGAGAGAAAAAATGCTGCTGTCGGTGCTCTGGTGCTTCCAAGGGGAAAGCGCCGAAACTCGTGACAACTTCCCTAATCACGGGGACTTGACCCATGTAATGATGACAAGCAAAGCGGATCGATCGACCCAAAGCCGCCGTCAGCAGCACAGGATCTAAGAAACTGCGGTGATTGCTCACCACCAGCACCGGACTCTCTTGGGGAATCCGGTCTTCGCGGTACACAAACGTCTGCGTTCCCAGACCAGCCAGGAAACAGCGCGAAATCAGCAATTTGCTCTCTGAAGACATGGGCCAAAAGACAGGTGGGACGCTGTAAAGGTGGATTCTATTCTCATGAAGCTTAACATTACTTTACCAAGTCGGGGCTCCCTCAAAAAGTAGACTTTCCCCTTATGCCTTTGTTTCGCCATCCTGGACGCACGGGCGGTCATCACCTTGGTTTTTTGGCGCGTTTACTTCTAGTCAGCCCGCCAAAACAGTACAAAACCGGCTTTCTAGGCGTCGGAGTGCGATCGCCAACTGTTTCGGCAGAAATTCCCAGTCAGCAGCAAAAATATACCAAGTGTTGTGGCAACTTATTAAAGAATGTTTACAACAACCCCAAAACCAAGTTGCGGCAGCTAAACTTAGAAATTTACAGTGGGCATTGACGCACTGTCAAAGTATTTTTGGACAAGTCGTAATAGCAATCTCCAGAGGCATCAAATGAATAACATCCAAAACTATCGCCTTAAATGTACCCTCACCTTTGGCGACATTTACGGTCAAATCATTGTTTGGCTGATAGTCATCTTCCTGAGTCTAGCGTCGGCACTCGCCTTGTGGAGTAGCGCCCGCCAAATCTACGCCTTGGCTACCGTCGGCTTGATTTTAGTGCTGTCTCTGCCCTTCTTGCTGTTTGCTTTCGTTACAACTTTACTAAATAACATTGAAGTGCTTGCTGTAGAACCCGGTACGGAACCTCAACCTTCTGCAACGGGAAATCAGTCGCTTCAGAACCCTGCCGAAAGCGCCGGCTAGTCCAATTTGAAATTTTAACTTTTGATTTTCCATTCAAATCAAAAGTTAAAAAACTTCCTGCTCTTTTGGTAGGAAGTTTTTTTTTGCGTCACCATAAGTTGAGCAGAACACTCAAAATAATTAAAAGAAATGCTAGAACACGACGTAATCATTGTAGGCGGCGGTTTAGCAGGTTGTCGCGCCGCAGTAGAAATTGCCCGGACTGACCCCAGTTTAAAGGTAGCTGTAGTTGCCAAAACTCACCCGATTCGATCGCACTCCGTCGCAGCCCAAGGTGGGATGGCATCCAGCCTCCAAAATGTCGATCCCGAAGACAGTTGGAAAGCCCACGCCTTCGACACAGTAAAAGGTTCAGACTATTTAGCCGACCAAGACGCTGTAGAAATCCTCACCCGGGAAGCACCGGGTGTAGTCATAGATTTGGAACACATGGGAGTCCTATTCTCCCGCCTCCCAGACGGCAGAATTGCCCAGCGCGCTTTCGGCGGACATTCCCACCGCCGCACCTGCTACGCCGCCGACAAAACCGGTCACGCCATCCTCCACGAATTGGTCAATAATCTCCGCCGTTACGGAGTTCACATCTATCAGGAGTGGTACGTTACCCGCCTGATTTTGGAAGAAGGCCAAGCCAAGGGGGTAGTTATGTACCGCCTGCTAGACGGTCAAATTGAGGTTGTCCGTGCTAAGGCTGTGATGTTTGCCACGGGCGGTTACGGCCGAGTTTACAATACCACGTCGAACGATTACGCCTCGACGGGAGACGGTTTGGCAATGACGGCTTTAGCTGGATTGCCGCTGGAAGATATGGAATTCGTACAGTTTCACCCGACTGGTTTGTATCCCGTGGGAGTGCTGATTTCGGAGGCTGTGCGGGGCGAAGGCGCTTATTTGATTAATTCAGAGGGCGATCGATTTATGGCCAATTATGCCCCGTCGCGGATGGAATTAGCGCCCAGAGATATCACTTCGCGGTCAATATCCATAGAAATTCGCGCCGGCCGAGGAATTAATGTTGATGGTAGTGCCGGCGGCCCCTTTATTTACCTCGATTTGCGGCACATGGGACGCGAAAAAATTATGAGCAAAATTCCTTTTGCTTGGGAAGAAGCCCACCGTTTGTTAGGAATTGATGCCGTAAATCAGCCGATGCCGGTGCGCCCTACCGTTCACTATTCAATGGGTGGAATTCCTACTAATGTTAGAGGACAAGTTCGCAGCAGTCCTGACAGTTTGGTAGACGGTTTCTTTGCAGCGGGGGAAGCAGCTTGCGTGTCAGTTCACGGTGCCAACCGTTTGGGCAGCAATTCGCTGTTGGAATGCGTAGTTTACGGCAAAGTTACTGGCGCAACCATAGCACAATTCGTGCAAAATCGCAAGTTGCCTGCCGTAGAGGAACAGCGTTATATTGCGGAAGCAAAAGAGCAAATTCAGGCACTTGTAGAACGTCCCGGAAAATACCGAATCAATCAAGTGCGGCAGCAGTATCAAGATACTATGACTGAGTATTGTGGCGTATTTCGTAGCGCCGAATTGATGCAGGAAGGTTTAAATAAATTGGAGGATTTAGAGCGACAATATGAGGAGGTTTACTTAGACGATAAAGGCAAGTTGTGGAATACGGAAATTGTGGAAGCTTTGGAGTTGCGGAGTTTGATAATTGTCGGGAAAATGATTTTAACTTCTGCTTTGAACCGTCAGGAAAGTCGGGGAGCTCATTCGCGGGAAGATTTTACTGAGCGCGATGACGGCAATTTTTTGAAGCATACAATGGCCTATTATTCGCCTGCGGGGATTGATTTGGCTTATATGCCGGTGGCGATTACGATGTTTGAGCCGCAGGAGAGGAAGTATTAATTAGTAGGGTGGGCGATGCCAGCCCTGTTAAGGTTGTGAAGAAATCCCTCAAACGCTTGAAATTGGGTAGCGGGCGATCGTTAAATCTGATTCTTTTAAAAGGCGATCGGCAATAAACCAGGTTTATTGCCGATCGCCACCCCCTAGAATGACGCAAATCAGTCTATCGCACCTTGACTGGGCTGGCTGGCAATGCGTACCTTACCAATTGAGAGGAAATTCGGCAATCTTTAGTCTCTTCTACCACTTTTAGTTATCTTGGGCTATAATTATGTCAGATGCGACATATTTGTAAACTTTATGACTAGACTACTTAATTTATGGAATCCCAAGGCGAGAACAAAGATGTTGTTTGGCTCATCAGAGGCTCCGTAAAAACTCCCCCTTTTTCCGCCTCAGCGCGAATTGAGGCAGGGATTTTATTAAGGATGTTACAAAATGGAGAAATTTTAGCCATGCCTGTCTCTCGGCCTATGCCAAGCATCAGCCCTCACTGCCACGAATTGCGGATCGATGATAGTGAAGCCGGTAAACAGTGGCGAATTATTTACCGGATTGACTCAGATGCTATTGTCATTGCAGAGGTGTTTCAAAAAACTACCCAGAAAACGCCTAAGCGCGCGATCGAAAACAGTCAAAAACGACTGAGATTGTACGACGATCAAAGCTCAGGAGAAACCTAGTTATTTCAGGACTTCCTTTAGGGTGGGCATTGCCCACCTTACAAATTGAGAGACAATTCACCATTCACAATCCTTGCTCTGTGCAATTCATATAATTAAAAGAGGTAATATTTACAATGGATGCCATGAAACGTCAACGTTTAGAAGCAGCAGGTTGGCGGGTGGGAGATGCCGCAGACTTTCTAGAACTTTCAGCCGAAGAAATTGCTTTTATTGAGATGAAGCTGTCTCTAATTAAACGCTTGAAGCAGCTTCGCATTAGTCAAAATCTTTCTCAAGAAAGTTTGGCTAAGAAAATTAAATCTAGTCAGTCACGGGTAGCTAAAATAGAAGCTGGCGATCCGTCTGTTTCTCTTGATTTGATGGTAAGGACAATGCTAGCGCTGGGAGCAACTCGCGAGGATGTGGCACTTGCTATTACTTCTTCCAAAAGCTGAGAAGCAGACAGTTGACATTTGAGAATCTTATAGAATTTGAAGTTAACTGTATCCCGATAAAACTATCTCATCCGTGATAATTGTGGCTAACTTCCTCCACCGATAAACTTAAGGCCTCCGCCACTTGTTCGGCACTCAACCCCATTCCCAACAACCGGGGAATTGCATCCCTTCTTGCCTGAAATTCAGCTTGTCGTGCCTGTTCTGCACTCTCGGCCCTTTCGCGCTGTTGCTCCCCTCGCAATCTCTCTAATTCTGCTCTTTCATCGCCAATCAACAGCAAATTACCTTCCTCGTCCCACCAGCGCAGCCAAAGCATGGTTTGATTTTGATAACTGCCTTGCCAAAGTCCCAATTCTACGCCTAAAGGTGCAATGGGAAAATGACCGCGCTGATTGAGTTCTAACAGTTGATAATACCCGTCAATCAACCGATAAACTTCTAATTTGCCATTATTAACTTGGTAGATGCCGTAATAGGGAATTCGCATCACCCGCTCGTAAACCCAAAACTTTCCAGGTTTAGTGACTACCCCTTTATCGGTGCGCGATAAAGGAGTACGTGAAGCGAAGATATCCCGAAGGAAATCGCGCTCTTGATCCCCGTTCCCGCTGGCAAATTCCAAAGCAATTAATGGTGCTATGTGTTCCCGCCACAGCACGTAGAAACGCCGAATTTGACCGTCAATGTTAGGAGGTACATTCGGAACGTTAAACCAATCAGGAGCTTCTGCACCTTCGCCGATTCAGTTTCTCGCCAGTAAATGCCGCAGTCTTGACCGATGGCATATTGTCCGTCAGGATGCCGCTGCTGCACAATTTACCCGATCGAATCAGTTAAAATTAAACTCTGCGGATGCTCCTGAAAATTTTTAACAAAAGTATCGTCGGAGTCTGGTAATTGAGTGTGGTCTGGAAAAGCAGGAGGTACAACAATGCGGTTAACGCTAGCAGTCACAATTCCCTCCGAGGTCTTACCTAATTGGTAATTAGTAATTGGTCATCTCAAATCTAGGTTAAAGAACTCGGCATGGGTAGGGACACAGCAGTGCTGTGTCCTTACAGTTATAAGGTACTTAAAACACTCCTTAAGGTTTTGGTAGCGCACCTTCAGGAATTGGGGAAGCCGCAGGTTCGGGACTGGCATCTTCTGCTGTTGGAGAAGGCGAAGGAGTGCCGCTAGCTAACTGATTAATTTGGTCTTTATAGTTAGGAGGAGCTAACTCAGTAGCTCGATCGAACAGCGTTTTTGCCTCATCTGTTTTGCCCTGTTCCTTCAGCACGATCGCCTTTCCTAAAGTCGGGCGAAAATCTTTGGGATTAGCCTTAGCAGATTCGTCGTAAATTGCGATCGCCTCCTCGTAGCGCTTCTGCACAGCATAAACCTGTCCCAAAATCAACTGCACCGAAGTTACATCAACACTTTCCGGTTTTGCCTGATTGGCAGCCGGAGCCGCCTTCAGCGTATCTTGCAGCAGTCCGATCGCAGCTTCCGGCCGCTGCTGCACTAGCAACAAATTCACCAACCCCTGCAAAGCCTTAATTTCCCCAGGCTTAGACGCTAAAATTGACCTGTAAGCTTGAGCAGCCCCTTCGCGATCGCCCGTGCGTTCCTTAGCCTGAGCCAGCAAAATCCCGTATTCAGTAGTCTCGGGATTCAGCGAAGCCAACTTTTCCAAAGGACCGATCGCATCCTTAATGTCCCCCACTCCTTGCCCGATCAACTCCAGCCGCACCTGCAACAATCCCCGCAAAGCCGTTACGTTGTCAGGTTCCCGCTGCAAAACCAATTCGTACCCCCTCGCCTGAGCTTGCAGCAACTCTGATTGCTTCTCCCCAGACTGCGCCGTCTGAACAGGCGTTGGAGTTGACCGACTTTGCACTTGGCTGGCCTTGAGAATACTGTCCAAAATTGGCACAAGAGAAAATCCCAAAAAAGCGATGAGCGACAGCACCACCACCACAGTAATCAACCCACGACGCTTGTTTGCTTTTTCCATAATTCAACTATCCCAGCTTAAAATCTACTATTTTCTAAGAATTAACGCATCGCCCGGGGGCATCTGCCATTTAACTAGATCGGTGCAACGGTAAAGGTTTTTAACTTCAAAGTCCCAACGGACAAAGCAGCCTTTTACTTGCAGCTAATATGGTAACAGACCCACAACTCCATGCTAGCTAAACAATTTTGGACACTCAGACCCGCAGCCCCAAGGACTGCGGTGTCTGTCCAATTTAGTCTGGTCAAGCTAAAAATTACCGAAAATATGGCGGATCAGCCCGTTAGGTAATTGGATTAAGTAAAATAGGCAAGCTGAATATCCTAAATGCTATTAGCCAGCAACTCCAACTCGGCGCGATCGGCGATCGATCGGTCAGCAACTCCTAAAGTTCTTGCTCGCAAGGATTTTAGCAGCCAGCCAACCGATCGGCACTGGTAGCGTTGAAAGTTGGCGTTGACGGGTCACAACCAGACCTCCGGGCGCAAGCCCCAAGTCAGGTGCTAGTAGTTTTTAAAGCAGTTTCTTCAGTTTATTCCTAATTTCCCTTAAGGGATGTGTCTCCGCTGCAAGGAGTTTTTATGAACCCCTCTCCCAACCGGTCTTCCAAATCGTCCAAATCTACTTCAACTCGCAAGGCTCAGCCCAGCGAACTGGCCGTCAATCCGCCTAAAGATACAGATTCCATTCCTGAGACACCAGACGAAAGTCCGGTGCCTTCGGCGTTGGCTGCACCTGTTGACGAAAATCAACCGCCAACGCCAACAGACGCCCCAGCGTCCAAGGATAAGCTGCAACGACCACGCTACAGTTCTGCCCTCGACAAGGACAAAACAAAGCCAAAAGACCCGCCCAGCAATCCTCCTGCAGCATCCGCGCCATCTGCGCCTTCGGAATCTGCCAGCGCTAATCCAGCGCTCGCAGTCGCACCGCCCGGAACCGCCGAGACTGCTGCTAACGAAAGTCAGGGCGCTGAGGACATACCCTCCGTCATGCGCCAACATCCCATTCCCCCCCCCAGCGAACCCAGACAGTACCGAGCTGTTGGTTTGGTGCGGGGCCGCTACACGCAATCAGAAGAGCAATTCACCCGGGGTATGCTGATCGCTGCCGACGGAACTGCCATCGACGCAGTTTTGCTGGGTAGAGTCATGAGTTTAGTCAAAAATCACCTGGATCTAGAACAAGAACACTTGTGGGTGGTATATCCCCGCACCAGGCAAGAAGACGGCAACTTACACGCCCAGATTATGGGAGTTTGGGAGCCGGAAACGCTCAAGAAACCTCCCGAACCGTCCTCTGATGAGGAAAATCAGGAAGCAGCGGAGATTGAGACTAGCGACGAAGCATCTACCGCATCTTTGCCACCCTCGGAACCTGATGTTGAAGATGGCTATTTTTCGATTAGAGGTGAGGTGATTTATCAATCCCAAGACGAAGACAAGTATGTCATCGTCAAAATCAAGCAAGCTCCCCGCAAGAATGACGACAAGATGAAGTTTTTTAAACTGAAACTCAAGGGAGATTTAGCAACAAAAGCGATCGGGTTTTTTTGGGATTTCCACGTCAAATTGAAAGCTGACAGTCTGATGATTGAGCAGGCTAATAATATTGGTGCCCTGCCGATTAAAAAGCGGAAATTCCCCCCTGGCAGCAAGCCGCCCGGTGGCTTCAAAGGAGGAGGGAAGCGTCCGTTTACTCCTAGGCCCAGCGGTGACGGTGCTCCTGTAGGGCGTCCTACCATCAAGTCCGCAGCAGCACCACCACCGCCTGTGCCGAAGGAACCTCTTCCTAAGCCGGTTAAGAAGCCTAAGCCGATCGAGGAATGAACCCATTTTAGATTTTAGATTTTAGATTTTAGGTGAGTGCATCATTTTCTTATGTGTGCAGTTTTTTACCAGAATTCTTAAATCGAAAATCTAGAATCCTGGACGCACTTGCGAGGATCGGAAACCGGGTTTTTTGACCAAAAACCTAACTTTTCAGGCAAAGCTGGGGACAAGCAACCCGGTTTCTAAAACCTTGTGCGTCCACAAATAATCTAAAACCGCCAAACCGCCAATCTAAAAGCCTTTATTCTAGCCTCACTTGGGCACCCCACAAATCTTGCGGGAGAAATACTCTATCGGCTGGTAGAGGAGCAACTGGGGCCGTGAGGGTAAATTGACCCGCTTCAATTTGCTGCTTCAATTCCAATGCTACTTGCCGGGAGAGAAACATACTCGCCAGGGGGGCCGCCCGTACTGGTTTGCCTTCGATCGTGATGCGGCCAGTCTTTAATTGAGCATAGCTGACTAAACCGAAGGTGGGACGAACGCGCCGGGGGATAGAGAAATCTACCACCGGCGCTACTATTTTTTTGTCGGATACTGCACAGTGGGCGACGACTGTTTCGTTTAAGACGGGAAAGGGGATGCCGACTCCCAGCATCAGGGATGGGCCGTAGTTTTTGAAGTAGCAGCCTCGCACCCATTTGGAGTTCATCTGTTTGGCGTCGCCGATTAGTGCGAGGGTGGCGGCCGGGCCGATGGGGGTGCGGTTGGGCTGGCGTTTTTGCAGGGGGAAGTGCTGGGTTCCTTCCCAGGTGATGTAGCCTTGAGCGCCTCCTAGGAAGATGCGGGTGCCGATGCCGATGATTTGGAGGTCGGGGTCGTTGAGCAGGGGAGACATGGCTCCAAGGTTCGAGTAGACGGCGTTGCCGAGGTTTGGTTGCAGCGGGCCCAGGTAGGTGAACAGCGGGCGATCGCCTCCATTGACGCCAACAATAAAGTTTTGATATGCGTTGCGGGGATTGAATAAATAAAACTGGTTGATTGTATCGCGGGTAATCGTCGTTTCAAAGGAGGCGCGGGGGTAGCAGTCTGTTACTTGCCCCAAAGCCCGCAACTGCACTGGTTTCCCGGCTATTAAGTCTTCGATGACGTGTCCGCCACCCCGTTCGCGGGATTCTTCGCCGTCTTCGGCTACTTGGGTGGCTCCCAGGTACAGGTCTACTGCCCCGAAGCCCGAGTAGGCTAAAACGCCGTCCAGCCAGCACTGGCGGATTTTTATCGGCGGGTCGGTATGGCCGAGGTTGATGATTGCACCGGAGGATTCCATCGGCTCGAAGGTACCGGTGGTAATCACATCGACTTCTTTGGCTGCTTGGGTAATGCTGGTTTCTTGAACTCTAGTTTTGAGTTCTTCGATTGTCCAGACTGTGGCTTTGCCCTGGCTGATTTTATCGTTGATTTCGTCGATCGATCGCATAAGACTATTTTAGATTTTAGATTTAGATTTTAGTGTGATGGAATGTCGATCGACCGAATGCAGTTTTGGCGATCGACCTTTTTATTGTATTCGCTATAAATTAGCTACAAACTCTGTGTTTGCAATTGCTGCCTCACCTACTGCCGCCTATACCGGACAATAGCATTATCGTCCTGAGTTTCTGACATTTGTACTAAATTATCCAGCAACGTTGCAGCCATAATTGGAAATGGGAGACTGTATGCGCAAAAAAAATATCTAGGATTTTGAACGTTATCAATTTGCACAGTTTCTAGCCTATATCGCCTTTTAATAATTCCTAGCTGCTGATAAATTCGTAATCGATTTGAGGAGATACGGGTCAGATAGACTTCAATGACTAAATCTGGTGGCGCCTCCTTTGAAATTTCCAACTTTTTACCGAGAATACTGTCAAGATTTTGGATATAAAAACATGAATTTGGTTCTGTACCTTGTTGTAAATCGGAGCGATTTAAACTCGTCGAACCAAATCCTTTAAGTCTCAAGTGTAACTTTTTAGTTAAAGCGGTTACGATGCGTTTCAGGTCGCAATTTATGTTTTTATGTAAGTCGGACGGTATCATGATTTCTAGCACTCCTCGACTGTAAGCGAATTTAGAGGATCTGCGGTTTCCTGATTCTGCCAATAACGTCTGATAAGTTGAGCAACTGATAGTTGGTAAAAGCACTCCTTGAGTAGTTTTTAAACGTGGATTGTCAAGGGGTGCAACAGTCATTATCGATATAATTCAATTATTGATTTTCAGGAGTGTGGCTTTCTGTATTATTTGGGAGTTCTAATTTTTGTTCGGGCAGGCTTTCTGGCTTGTTATGTGTTACTCCTAAAGATTCGTACTCCTCGTGAATAGCGGTATCGATCGCTGCTAGCTTTCTGGGATTAGTATCCCACTGGTTGAGAATGTCTTTAATCAAAACTTCTCTAACCCAAACTTGAGCCACAACGGTGAGAGGAAGGGCCAGTAATAGTCCTAAAAATCCAAAGAAGGTGGCAAAGAATACTTGAGCTATTAAAGTAACAGCCGGCAGTAGCGCTACTTGCTGCGCCATAACGTAAGGGGTAAGGAGGTTGCTTTCAAATTGTTGAATTAGAAAGTAGAGGATAAGCACAAAACCGGATTTTAAGGGAGAGTCTAAAAGTGCGATCGTCACTGGGGGAATGACACTCAAACCGGGTCCGATATTGGGTATTAAGTTCAGCAAACCAGCTAAAACAGCGTGAGCTAGAGCTAGGGGAACTTGCAATACTGACAAACCAATTAAGCTGAGAAAAGTGATGACGCTCATGCTAATTAAAGCACCGATTACCCATCTGCCAAGGGCTATTTCGCATTCATCTAAGATGCCATCGATTCGCCGCCGATAAAAAGAGGGAAATAGTTGGATAAATCCTTTGCGGTAAGATAAAGGTTCTGCTAATGTCATTAAGGTCAAAACTATGACTAGCAAAAAGCTGAGAATAACGCCTAAGGTGTTGCCTACAAAAGCTCCTGCGCCACCGACGAGTTGATTGAATAGGGGTTGCAGTTGTTGGATAATGTCGTTAATATCAAGATTCGGTAGTCGCTGACCAATTTGTCCAGAAAAGCGAGCTTCAATCTGATCGATCCACTCATTTAACCTTGCTATTCCTTGAGGGGCTCTTTGGGTAAGTTGTTGAAACTGTTGGGCAAAGGGTGGTACAATGATTAGGAATAATCCTACGAAGATCAGGACTAGGAAGCTAACTGATAAGAGTACGGCGATCGATCTTTTGAGTCCGAATTTTTGCAAGTAGCGCGCTAGTCTGTTTAAGGCTGTGGCTAAGACGACGGCGGCAAACAGCAGCAGTAGGGCCTGCCTGATTTGCCACAGGATGTAACAAGATGCGATGAGGGCTAATAAGCCCATCCACTGTCCTAGCTTCATTAGATTTTAGATTTTAGATTTTAGATTGAGGAATAGGGTATTGGGAATTGCTGCTGGCTAATTGCTTTGCAGCCCCGAAGCGATGAATCGCATCTCTACAAGATACCTTAGATGCGCGCGATCGCATCTTTAATCAGATACCCCTACTCGGACATCAGCATAAGCAGCCTCCTCAATTACCTTTTGCGAACACCTGCTGCGCTGTCAGCTTCAATTCTGGGAAAGTTGGGGACTCAATAGGTTGGCCTTCTCTGAACAGTTTGACTTGGTACTCGCCGTCAATTAGTTGATAAATCGAAAAAGTTGGTTGCTTGGGGTTGCCAATAAACCGTCTGCTGTCCAATCCTAGATAGTCTATAATCCAATATTCTTGAATACCCATTGACTCGTATGCCTCAAGCTTTAGGGTATAATCATCCCCCCAGTTAGTGCTAGTTACCTAGACGATTAGGGGGACTGATGAACCCATTGTGATAATTGATGATTTTTCCCATTGTGGCTCGTTTCCAATGGTTTCTTCGTTGAAGTACAATGATATCTGGCTCATATCCCGACTCCTCGCGTATGGGTTTGATGACGCATTTTTTGGGGATAAAATATGGCAATTGTAGCCTTTGGATTTCAAAGTATAGATGCGCTACAAGAAAACCTGTCAGTTTAGAATGTTTGCCTGTTGCTTTTGGCATCTCACCAATTTCTCGATTGTGTAGTTCGTAGGGGTGTTCTGAATTTTCAGGATACCAGTCAATGAATTCATCGAATGTTACTAATTCTGTTATCCTTTGAATCATTGTGAGTGCCTTTAGTTTGGTTTTGTTTGATAGCTGTACGGGTAATTAAGATTTTGGTAAAAACACAGTCTTTAGACATAGTGTAGATCGATCGCACTTTTGGATTGCGTCTCTACTGCTGCTATTGGCGCGATCGCCACCCGAGGATGGCAGCTAAGATGATACTGGGGGTAAAGACGGCGATTAGGGCGTTGAGGTCGGTTGAGGGGATGGATAAGCTAGGCCCAGCGTATTTGATGGCTAGGGAAAGGGCGGCGGAAATGGTGAATACTTTGAGGATAGGGCTGATGTTGGTGTTCATGGACGTGGTAGTTGGTTGGGCGATCGGTTTTCAGACTATTATTGCAAGTATGTGTTGCGGGTGGGCGGGCGATCGGTTATTTTGTGAGATACTAAGGTAATTTGCCAGCGTTGAGTGTAATTGAAAATGGATCACCAAAATTTAGAGTTAATAGAAAACATTCGCCAGCAATTTAACAATACTCCTTATCCCAGAACCCCGCTGGAAGAATCTCCAAAAGACAAGAGTGAATTGCTCTACCTTCATAATCTTGTAACTGCTTATTACTTAAGAAATAGAAGAGTTATTAATACAGAAGGTAAAGTGATCCTGGATGCGGGATGCGGCACCGGTTATAAATCCTTGGTTTTAGCTATAGCCAATCCGGGAGCGAAAATAGTAGGCATCGATTTATCAGAACAATCGGTGAAATTAGCTGAGCAACGTTTACAGTATCATGGGGTTGCTAATGCAGAGTTTTATGCTTTGAAGATAGAAGAGTTACCAAGTTTAGGGTTACAGTTTGACTATATCAATGCTGACGATGTTCTGTATCTCTTGCCCGACCCTGTTGCTGGATTGCAAGCGATGAAATCAGTTCTGGCGACCGATGGCATCATCCGCACAAACCTTCACAGTTCAAATGGTAGAGCCGGAGTATTTCGCGCTCAAGCTGCTTTCAAAGCAATGGGATTAATGAATGGATGTCCAGGAGAATTGGAGGTGGAAATAGTCCGGGAAACAATGGAAGCATTACAAGATAAAGTAGGGCTTAAGGCATTAACCTGGAATTCCGATCGCGTGAAGGATGAGGGATGGATTATGGTTAACTATTTATTCGTGGGTGATAAAGGTTTTACCATTCCTGAAGTGTTTGCAATGTTGAGAGGTGCTGATTTAGAGTTTATCAGTATGGTGGCTTGGCGTCGGTGGGAGTTGATGGATTTGTTCAAAGATCCAGATGATTTGCCTCCGTTTTTGGCGATGAGTCTCCCAGAAACTTCTCTGGAAGAGCGACTGCATTTATTTGACTTGTTACATCCCGTGCACCGTTTGTTTGATTTATGGTGCGGCAATCCCAATCGAACTCAGGCTTTTGTACCCGTTGCGGAATGGACGGAAGCTCAATGGCGGGAAGCACGGGTACACCTGCACCCTCAACTGAGGACTTCTCAGGTGAGAGAAGACTTGAGTAATTGCATTGACAGCCAGACGCCGTTTGAGATTAGCCGTTATATTATTGTGCCAACTCTAGCGCCAGTGGCGATCGAGAGTAAAATGGCGGCTTGTTTGCTGCTACCTCTTTGGCATGGGCCGCAGTCTGTGGTGTCCCTAGTAGAACAGTGGCTCCAAATCCGCTCGCAGATCGGTGTTAACCTAGAGTCTGTTAGTGATGAGACTGCCTTTGAGGAAGTCAAGGAACTGCTGATTAGGCTGGAAGTCTTTCTGTATGTGCTTTTGGAGCCTTAGAGCCAGGAGTTGAAAAAAAAAATAGTTTGGGGTGATATTAAAGCGCCGACAACTGGGTAAGTTACATATAAGAGTTAGAAACGAGCATCCCACCCCCTCAAGGAGAAACAAATTATGAAGACTGAATTTAAAGCCAAGTTCCTGCAACACATCAACAAAAGAAGACAGGATCAAGGTTTCACCCTGATTGAACTGCTGGTTGTTATCATCATCATCGGTATTTTGTCTGCTATTGCTTTGCCTTCCTTCCTCAGCCAAGCTAACAAAGCCAAGCAGACAGAAGGTAAGCAGTACGCCAGCTCAATTATTAAGGCCCAACAAGCTTACTACGCAGAAAATAGCAAATTTACCGATCAAATGACTCCGTTGGGTATTGGTCTGAAAACTTCTACCCAAAACTATACATACACCCTCAGTCTCACAGGCACAACTGGAGCTCAAGCCGCAGCAAATCCAACTACCGGTGGCGCGCTCAAATCTTATAACGGAACTGTTGGGTTGATTCCTTCGGGAGACGCGAAAGGTACGCAATCCATACTTTGTGAGAGTACAAGTAGTGGTGTAGCAGCCGTAGCCGGTACTGCTGATGGAACGACTGTTGCTTGTGGGACTGGCATGACAGAAGTGACCAAGTAATTTCTGAGTACAAACATCTTTGTTTGTACAATCAAAAAGCGGGTAGTGCCCAGGGTACTATCCGCTTTGCATTATGGGATTTGGTATGATGGATTTTCCAACTGTTTGCAGTTAAAACAGCTTTTAGAGGCTTCTTCTATGGTTTCTCAAAATTTGACCCTAAGACCTGATTGGCAGCAACAAGCAGATCAATTTATTTTCAGCGGAAATTATCATCAGGCTGCACAGCTTTACGAACAAGCCATTGCCGCAGCACCCCAAATAAAGTCTTACTACTGGCATTTAGGGCTGATATTGCTGTTGGAAGGGCAAGAAACAGAGGCTCAGACAACTTGGCTGTTGGCAATGACCCAAGGGGAGTCAGAAGAGATCGATCTGTGGACGTCTCAACTGATGGAGGTACTGCAAGCTGAAGCAGAACGACAAGAGTTAGAGGTAACTAACTATTCAGTAGCTTGGGCAATTCGACAGCACCTGCGAGAAATTAACCCTACAGAGATTAACAACGTTCTGCATTTGATAAAGTTGTCTATCCTATTGGAAACTTATACAGGAGACGAACTGAGGGATTTAGGGGTAATTGAGCTTTTCCAATCTGAGCCTCTGCTTGGGGTAGATTCCGATTTATTGGTGCAAGTATGGAAGCAGAGTTTAGATAGAGCTCCTTTCCATCCCTCATGTTTTGACTTAACGGAAGCCTGTCTACCCTATGTCAAGGAACCTCTACTTTTTATAGATAATTTAATAGAGTTTATTTATCAGATTTCCTATTCAGCCAAAAGATTTACTCTCGGAGTCCGTTTCACTGAATTAGGTCTGCGTTTATCTCCTGAACATCCAGAATTACTGCGAACTTTATCTTGCCTTTATCAAGATATCCATGACTACGATAGGGGAATAGAAACTGCTAAACTTTGCTATTCTCTCATGGATAACTTAGCCGATAAAATTTATGCAAATCACTTGATCATGCGTGGTTTAATGAGTGCTGGTGGGTATTGGAATGAGTTTAGTTCTGTGATTGAAAGGCATAAGTTGCTTCTTGACTCTTTAAGTAAAGAGCAACCAACTTACCTCGATTCAAGTGCGACGATTCGCTTATTAAGTTCTAGTTTTTTCTTCCCATATTTTCAGGACGAACCTCAAGAAAATGTCAAAATTCGTTCTCAAGTAGCACAGCTTTGTCAATTAAATGTAGAAAATTATGCCAAGGAGAAAGTAGAACAATATAGGCAGCGGCACTCTTCTATTTTAAAAATAAAGGGTTCTGACAAGCGGTTAAAAATAGGATATATTTCCTATTGCCTCCGTACCCATTCTGTAGGTTCACTAGCAAGATGGTTATTTCAGTATCATAACCACGAGCGTTTTGAAATTAATGCTTATTTTCTGGCAGCGGAACATACCTGCGATCCTTTACAAGATTGGTACATTAGCAAAGTAGATAGAGCTTATAAATTAGGACTAGATGGGGCCGGAACTGCCGAAAGGATTTATGAAGATGAGATTGATATTTTGATCGAACTCGATAGCCTAACGCTGAATAATACTTGTGAGATTATGGCAATGAAACCCGCCCCTATTCAAGCGACTTGGCTGGGGTGGGATGCTTCAGGAGTGCCAGCAGTTGATTACTACATTGCCGACCCCTATGTATTGCCAGAATCAGCTCAGGAATACTATACGGAAAAAATTTGGCGTTTGCCACAAACTTACATAGCAGTAGATGGTTTTGAGGTAGGCGTACCAACCCTCCGGCGCGAAAATTTAAATATTCCTAGTGATGCAATTATCTATCTGAGCGCTCAGAGAGGATATAAATACAATCCGAATACAGTACGGCTGCAAATGCAAATTCTGCAAGCAGTCCCAAATAGCTATTTTATTGTCAAAGGTTTAGCCGATCAAGAAGCACTCAAAAACTTTTTCATCCAGATAGCGACATCCGAGGGAGTGGATGAGAAGCGCCTGCGGTTTTTACCGTTGGTTGCTTCCGAGGCTGAGCATCGAGCTAATTTAGGAATTGCTGATGTAGTGCTAGATACTTATCCCTATAACGGAGCTACAACTACTATGGAAACCCTATGGATGGGAATTCCAATAGTAACTCGTGTAGGAGAGCAATTTTCTAGCCGAAATAGTTACACCATGATGATAAATGCAGGGATAACTGAGGGAATTGCATGGACGGATGAAGAATATGTGGAATGGGGAACTCGCTTGGGAAAAAATCCGAGTTTGCGACAGCAAATTGCTTGGACTTTGCGACAGTCACGGCAAACTGCGCCTCTATGGAATGGGAAAAATTTCACCCATGAAATGGAAAAAGCTTATGAACAGATGTGGCGAAAATACTTAGATTCTTGTAATTAACAGTTCAATTCTTTAGGCTTATAAGCTGTTGCCCAAAGATTGAGAGATTCGCGACGGACTTCAACTGGATGGAAACCAGCTTGCTGCATTTTCTGAGCCAGGCTTTCCTGTGTGAAACCCGTGCGATGTGCCATGTAGTATTTACCTTTAGCGAGATCTGTACCCCAACCATAGAGAATATCAATTGCAGCGATTGGACCAGCAGGAGAAAGATAGATAGGCTCCTCTAAGTTCCCTTGAGCTACATACTCTGCTACTTTTTGGATATCTGGCAAGGTGATTAAAACAAATCCACCTGGCTTCAGTACGCGGTAAAATTCAGCTAAGGCGATCGGGACTTCGTGTGGATAGATATGCTCAATATTATGGGATGACCAGATTGCATCAACCGACTGGCTGGACATCGGACTCATATCTGTAATAGAGCTAATAATATCTGGCTTTACATTTGGGTCAATATCAAGCCGCACTTCCTGCCATTCATCAGTTTTGAAAGTCTCATGCAAGCCTGATAGAGAATCAGGACCGCAGCCAACATGGAGAACTTTTTTCTTAGCTGTTGACAATAGTGGCGGTGTTTTTGCATCAATTGTTAGCTTCTCTTCCACCACCTGTTGGTAGAACTGTTGCGGTGTTTTTGCATCAATTGTTAGCTTCTCTTCCACCACCTGTTGGTAGAACTGTTCCAGCGCTTTGACACAAGTTACGTCTTCGTAGAGAGTAGCATGGCGATCGCTCATCTGCTGGGAGAGAGTATGTCGCCATTCCGCATCTAATCCCAATTTTACAGCGATGTCAATATACTCTGCCTCATCTTGGGCAATCGTATCTGTTATACCTAGTATTTTTAGCATCCCATAGGATTGACGACCGCGCATCAATTCGCCAGGACAGGTGACGATGGGCAAATTACAAGCGATCGCTTCTAGGGTAGTAACGCCTCCCGACCAATTAAAGGTGTCCAGAAAAATATCCGCAAGCAAATTAAGTTGCCAGTAACTAATCAGAATTTGCCGGGGTAAAATGATGCAATAGTCTTCGCTGTTCAAGCGATATTTAGCAAAAGCTTGTTTAAGGCGCTGCTGTAATTTCTCAGTAATAAAGGGGCTTTCGTGAGCTACGAAGACAAACTGAGATTGAGGTACTTTTTGAGCAATTTCTGGGTAGATATAATCATACTGCGGGAGATACTTAGACAAAGATTGACAGGATAAATACACTACTGCGTCCTCGCGCAATTGAAAATCAGCTCTTTTTTTTGTCCGTGGAGGAATGATTGGTTGAGTACAAGACATTCCTAACTTAGGCAAGCAGATTAGTTGTTCAGAGTAATGTTCCTCAGCATTCTCTGGTTCCATTGCCTCACTAGATAGGAAGTAATCGATCGTTGGCATACCCGACGTAACTGGATGTAACCAGGTCGCACATTGGATGGGTGCAAGTCGCAATGCTGCCATTTTTATCATCTCCGGGTGCATCCCAATTTCTACAAAAACCAGGAGGTGCAATTTGTCTGAGACAATTTGTTTACAAACGCCTTCTAGATCGCCTGCAATCTGATGAAAAACATCGCTATAAACTCGAAATTTTTCAGTTATGGCGTCCTCTTCAGGGCTGATATGGTAGCAATAAACCTCAAATTGCTGGCGATCGCAGTTGCGAAGCCAACCAAGCAAAATTTGGCCTACCCCTTTGCCGCGCATACCATGAGAAATATAACCAATGCGAATTTTCTCTTTTGGGTTGAGGGTAGGCATTGGACGGGGCAATACCCAGTGGGGATAGTTAGCCGCCATAATTCTATGAACTAACTGCCCATACTGTTTTTGTAACTCTAAGTCGTTACTACCTTGGTATTGAAGTAGAAAGTTTTGATAGCAACTGATCCCCCTTAAAGCATTCTTTTTCATTTCAGCATTTTCTAAGAAGATTTGCTGATTGAAATTCTGTAAACCTTGAGTAAATCGTTGCCTATAAAACTTAATTTCTTCTGGGTATTCATAAAGGACAGGCAGTAGGAGTTCTGCTTCTCGATTTAGTTGTAAAGCATTTGGCAGAAGTTTTGAGGCTTTGCTAGCCACTGCGATCGCTTCCTGTGTCCGCCCAGCCTTTTGTAAGGTTAATATCCATGAAAAATAAATATCCTCGTCCCTTGGGTATAAACTGATGCTATCTTCATAAACTTTCAAAGCTTCATCATATTGATTCGTTAATTGATAACAGTCAGCCAAGGCTATATAAAAAGCTACATCTCCGGTTTTAATTTCTAAAATTTTTTGAAAGTAACTAATAGCTACTTCATATTTTTTCTGCCGATAAGAAGCATACCCTAAGTAGGAATAGGCTTGAGCTTTATCATTTTTAGCTTCAAATGCTAGCCCTAGATTATTGAGAATGTCAGGATGGCGAGGCTGGAGCCTAAGGGCTGTTTCATAGACAGCGATAGCCTCATCAATTTGCTGTCGCAACATCAGAATGTTACCCAAATTCAGATAGCCACCAAAATGTTCTGGATTAGCTACGATTGCCTGACGATAAACTGATTCAGCTTGCTCGATTTCACCCGCTTCCGCAAGGATATTACCTAAATTGTTATAAGCTTGGATATTCTCAGGATCTAGCTGGATCGCCTCTTGATAAGCTCGAATAGCTTGCACGCGATCGCCAACAGCTTCTAGTACCACACCTAAATTATAATGCCTGAGCCCTTTGATCGGGTCAATTTCTATAGACTTGAGGAGCAACAATAGTGCATCTTGATATTGCTCTCTCATGTAATATAGCGTACCCAAATGCAGCCAAGCATCGGCATTTTCAGGTTCCCATCGTAAAACTTCTTGATATTTTTTTTCAGCTTTTTCTAGATTATCGCTCGACCAAGCTAAAAATAATTCTTCATCCTGTGGATTGACAATTTTACCCTTATTTTTCGGTGTTATTGCACCAGAGCAGTGCAATTCTACGGCTTCGTTATGCAGAGTATCTATAAGTTTGTTGCGCTCTTCTTCTTGCAGCTTATTTAAAGATGCAATGACTGCTTGATTTCGTCTCGTTCCGAAAGTTTCTCCCTCCTCTCGATACTTTCTAGTCGTATCCCAAACAAAAAGTTGCACGCCATTCCAAATTTTATAGTTATCAGACCCGTCCGCCTTATCTAAAAGTAACTGGCATTGAGGATGAGCAGCTAGAAAATCGTAGTTAGCTTGTTGGGGAGCTGACCAATTGCTATTGCTGACAAGAATGAGCGCTCGCTCCGCCAAGAAGGGTCTTACCAAAAGTAATCCCATTAAATGCGATCGGTAATCGTGCGCTCCATCATAAAAATAAAAACCAATTTTATCTTCAGTCTCAAGTCCACCCAGTTCGGAGAAAAACTCTTCAAACTCTTGGGGGCATAGAAAAACTTGTTCTGACAAATTGAAGTTTGATAAATTTTCCGTCAATTTTTCAAAACTATCCCCAAAAGTATCAAATTCAGAGAAGTTATCCACTGCATAAGCCATGCGGTCTGGATGCTCCAGAAGGGCTGCAATTAAACTGGAACCTTGGAAGCATCCCACTTCACAGTAAACCTCATTAGGTTCCAGGCATTCCACAGCAAAATTGAGCAACTGCATAACGTTTGCCGTTGTCATACCTGTAACTTTTTCCAAAATTTTATGAAAACGGTCAGCCGATTTGGGAAATGCTAAACCTTGTTCCCAGTTTTCATATAAGCTAGGGAGTTGCTCGAAAAATCTTTGATAATCCATATTTTCAACGTTTCAACAGAAACTTCTTGATTCAACAATTCAATACTTCATGCTTCTGAGATTATCTATCGTATACGAGGAGAGGTTACCTGCTTCTAAGGATGCGATCGCCTCTGTATCCTCATGCTGTAACATGATTCTCCCCTGAAGGTGGGACATCAAAGCTTGCCATTGAATTTTGCTCAACTGTCCAACAAGTGAAATTTCTGGTCCCTCGGAAACATCTAAATCTTCTTCCATTAAAAGGTTCATGGCAACGCTCGACAAAATAAGATTGGCATCATCATCAGAAACATTGCTACTGTCTACCAGTAAAGTCATCTTACTTTTGTCTGGGTGAGTGGCGATCGCTCTAATGACACTTACTAATTCTTGTAAGAGTAATTCTTCAGGCTGACCCCAATCAGGGAAGATAATCAGGTTAAGCGCGCTCAACCTTAAGTTGTCTTTAAGAATATTTCCCTGATATTTTGCAAAAATCTCTTGAAACACTAACCCTATCCTGGCAGAGTAAGAACGGCTATCCAGAAATCTAGGGGTATTCTGCATTTTTTGGTTGAGCAGGTTACTTTTCTGGAACCGCAATTCTGGATTAGTTCCTAGAGCAACTGCCAACTTGACATAAGCTTCTTCGCTATCCACTATTAAATCAAACATTTCCAGTTCTCGCAGCAATGATGCTCCCATATTAGAACGCGCATAATCTCCTGACATCACGACTGTCGGCAAACCAACCTCTAGTGGATCGATTAGCGATGTCATTCCGGCATAAGGATACGAATCTAAATATATATCTGCAACTTTTAAGCGTTCCTTTACATCAGCCCGGTTAGGCACTGCGTCAAGAAGGATTAACCTATCTTTCCCTACACCGTGCCTTGCCAGTGTAGCCAATATACGTTGCTGAAAAGCTGTTACTGGATAGATAGGAGCCCAGTTGGGATTAAAAGGATATAGTACCAGCACAGAATTGGGTACGCTAGCTAGTATTTTCGCCCAAGTCTCTTCAACTTCTGGGATAATTTTATAAAAATTAGCGCCTGAAATATAGATAACAGCACTCTGAGCAATATTTAAGATTTCTCTATTGACATTTATAGTTGTTAAGAGCTGTTCTTCAGTAGCAAAGTCAAAACATTGAGCAGGAACATCTAAAGTAACTAGGGTTTCACTGTAATGCTGCTGAGGGTTACTTCCAGCTTCAGTCAGTTTACTAGAAATGTAGTAATCTACATGACGCATCCCTGTGCTTACAGGGGAATTCATGCCAACTACTTGCACTCGTGCCAGCCTATGAACAGCTAGCTCAGCAATTCGGTTAGTTTGTGCTGTTACATTAGTAGCAATAAAAAGAATATCTAGATCGCCGTCACGGATAGTTTGTACTTGGCTCTCCAAATCTTGCGGAAGTCGAACAGCAGTATCAGCACAACCTAGACAATAGCGTTCAAACCGATGACCCGTAGCATTGACAAAATAGATAATAATTTCAAACAAATCCCTATTCAAGGATTTGTAGACTGGTAATGTAGCAAATATTTCTGCTTGGGGATTAAAATTAGTAGCAATAATTCCTAACCTGATCTTACTTGTGTCTTGCAGCTTTTCAGGGAAACTATAATCGAGCTGATGCCCTTTACTTCTTAAAGTCTGTTCTATAATTGTTGCTCGCTTTACATATATATCCTTCAAGTTTGCTTTTGTAAAGTAAAGGACAAAGTTCGCCGAATAGGTGAAAGTTATAGCCACCTCTCGCCACACTTCAACATCAAGTGGAGCAAAGATGTTGGTATGTAGCTCATCTACCCATCGCTGTATATGTTGGTAGTATTTCTCTACTTCCCCAACCTCCTGAAATAAAGGGGGGGTTTTAAATAGTAAGCTGATGTATTCATTAAGGAATGGCTCAGGGATTTGGGAGAGACTTGATTGCAAAGATAACTGATAAGCAGGCTGGTCTCGCATTGCCACCAATAGCTTTTTGATAGATTCTTGCGGGTTATATCCTTCCGACTTATCCCCATTTTCATTTGTTATAGAAATTGCCATATTCATTAAAACCGAAGAAACTATTTTAGCCATCTTTGACCAAGAAAACTTTTTAGCTTGTTCTAAACCCTCCCTAATCAATGAGTTCCGAACCTTGGGTTTTTGTACCTCGCAAAGTGCCTGGGCAAATCCTTCAACATCCTTATCATTTACATATAAAGCTGCTTCTCCAGCCACTTCGGGGATAGAAGCATTAGGACAGGTAATGACTGGGCAACCGCAAGCCATCGCCTCCAGCACTGGTAATCCAAACCCTTCATACAGTGAGGGATAAACCAGTGCAATAGCACCCGAATAAGCCACTCTAAGTTCTTCATCATTAAGGTTTAGCTTATGAACTACCGTCCCGGCTGTGTAAGCTCTAAACTCTAATTCTAATAAAACACTACTTCCTGTACAAATAACCTCAAATCCTTGCTTACTGCTAAGTTGAGCAAATGCTTGAAAAAACAATTCAGTATTTTTATAGTCCGAACCACCCCCGACTGAAATGAAGTATGGTTTTGAAATGCCATACTTATTCTTAAAATTACTAATCTCTTCTTTACTAGCTGGTGAAAAAGAGCTTTTGACTCCACAGTGAGCTACACTTACTGATCCTAAATCTATATTAGAAAAAAATTTTACTAAATCTTGGGCTGTGTTTTCCGAGATAGCAATATAGGCGGAGGCATGGCGGATACCGTGATGCTTTTCCCTCCACATTGGCTCATTCAAATTAGCCTGTAAAACTTCTGGTATCATGTCATAAGCCATGAATACGGAAGGGGTTGATAGGGGAGTCGTATAATAGGTGGATATAAATAAATCAGCGCCCTCTTCATCACACACTTGCTGTAGCATTTGGCGATCGGCGTCCGCTGTCCCGTAGTTATAAGCTGGGATAGTAAGGTATCGAATCCCCGCAATTTTGGGAGCGGTTCCAGCCCTGTCCAGAATGATAATATGTTGAGAAAAACCATTTTTGGCCCATTCTTCTAGCAAAGATTTCCAGACACGAGCTATTCCTGTTCTGTAAAGTTGGAAAAAAACGCCATCAATCAGAATCCTCGTAGATTGTGTTTGAGTTGTTAAAGTTCTACTTTGTAATCCATCGGGTTCTACAAATCGCCACCGGGTGCCGTTAGATTCTTTTTGGCAGATCGGGACTACACCGCAGGACTCGGCAGTATCAACGGTTGTTCCATCCTGCACCCAGCCTAAATACTGGCGTAATAGAGCTGGAAATTTAGTCTGCTGCTGCAAAGCTGTCCATTGCGAGAGAGCATTGGTATAGCCATAATATTGTTCTTTAAACCTCAATTGTTCTGGTATCACATAAGCAAAGTGCTGGAAAACTAATCCCCGGTTTTCTGTTTCTTCGTGTCGAAAAGCGTTGAACTCTGCCACATTTCTCAACTCACCATCTGGTAAAGGTTCAGCTAAAATGGGGGGTTCATGACGTACCCAGACGTGACCCGGCTTGAACCTCCAAGTTCGCAACCATTCTTGTGCTGGGTTCTGAGCGTAACAGTTGCGAGTGCTAATAACCAGATTCTCTCCGACAAAATACCAACACCAATAAAAAGCAGCGGTTTTTTCAGGATTATTGATGAACATATATCGGGCAGTACAGAGTTGCTCAACAGTCCACAATTCATCCACATCCACTTGCCACAGCAAACACTCCTCGCGAATATTAGGTAGTGGTGCATTCACCATTTCACGTTTGCCTTCCCAGAAAATACCCTCTGGTTTACGATAAACAGTGACATTTTCTGGATATAGCTGTGCCAGTTCGTCTAGATATTCTGCAGTGCCGTCATTGCTGCGTCCCTTGGAGTGGATTTCGTCGGTAATACGTCCGCCATTTCGCAAAGACCACGCTGTATCATGCTTCAAGTCCGCTACACCCTCGACTAGATGCCAATGCCATTTATAGGGGAGTTGTTTGAATACTTCTATGTGATACTCGATGAATGGTTCACCATTGAGGACAATAGTAAAGAAGTGAATCGGTAATTCAAGTGATGAAGTAGAGGAGAAAGCAGTAGATTTTTTTTGACCGCAGGCGAGAGTGGACGAATACTCATGATTGAGCAAGCGATGTTTGGCAATATTGTGCCATACAAGTTCCGAACCAGGCCAAGTAGGTACAACGTTGTGAAAAGCTATCCATCCCCCATCGTTAACAAGGGGGAGTGACTGCTCATAGTCTTTCAAAACGTCTAAAAACTGATGAGAACCATCAATAAAAATAAAATCAATAGCTTTGTCTCCTGTTAATCCTTCCCACTGGCTTAATATTTGATGCGAATAACCCCGCAATGGTACTACATATTGAGATAATCCATTTTTTTCTATATTTTCTTGCCAAATATCAAAAAAGTTTCTGTCCGAAAAGTCCGTATCATTTCCGTCCCATGTATCTATGCAATAAATTTTTCGATTAGTGCCTATGCAGGCATAGGACATGGCAACGGTGGAGCGTCCTTTGTACGAGCCTATTTCAACGATTACAGCATCATTGGGGAGGGACTTTACTTTATTGAAAAGGTACTCTTCTTGCCCTGGAACCATGAAACCTTGAATGGCTTCAACAGCGGACTGAATGGTTGTATAGCTGATTGGTTGAACTGCCCTTTTCTTGAAAATTGCAAACCCATTGCGTACACTATTGTTTTCGGCGATCAGAGTATAATCGGAATCCTGATACAGCCGCTGGAGATTGTAATAATTTTTAAATGTATTAATATCATCTAAAATAATATATTTTGCTCCATAAACCTCGTCTAGTTCTGAACTTCCCGTAAATTCCGATCCATCTATTAGTGCAACGTCAAAAAAATCTATATTGTTTTGTTCTTTAATTTGAGCGATACCCCTCCCTGATACCCCTGATTGCTTTATATATTCAATATCCTGATGCAGCCAGTTTATAACCTGTTCAAGTGGATAGTAGTTCAGATTTGTCTGATTGCTTTTGTAAAATTTAATGACTTCCTGTTCATCAGCAAACTGTTCTATTGAAACAGACGAGACGTTGTAACACTTTACAAAAGGATCGTCCTTGTAAGTATTTTGGAGTTCTGCAAACCGAGGCTTTGAAATTTCAAGGCAGAATAATGTGGGCTGATTAGGATTTTCCCGCAGCCCGGTTACCAATGCTTCTGTGCTACCTTGCCCTGAAGATGAGCCTATTTCTAAAACTGTTTGAATATCTTCTTCTTTGGCAATATTTTGGAGGGTTCTGTAAAAATCATCGTTTTTAATTTCAGGAGGAATCAGACGGTTGAGTTCATAATCGAAAACGTTATTTTCCATTATTTTAAAGACCCTGTTTTCAACTGTTTATTGGCTTACCGATCGCCTACTACTTCCCCTTTGCCTGCCCCAACAGCGCCTTATAATCAGCTCTGTCAGGATTGAGCTTCACCAACTTCTCCAAAGGCTCGATCGCCCCCACCTTATTATTCATCTGCAACCGCACATTTGCCAAGCCCTCCAGAGCCGTCTGATTCTGCGGTTCCCGCTGCAAAACCGTCTCATATCCCCTTTCCTGCGCCGCCAGCAAAGACTCCTGAGAAACAGCCATAGGCGTCGGCTTTTGTTGGTGCTGGCTGCTCAAACCGCTGCTGAACAGACTGAAAATACCAAAAATCGCAGAACCACCAAACGAAACCATTGATACTAACGCAAAAATCTGCTTAATTCGATCGCTCCGATGAACCGGACGAGCACTAGATTTTTTCTGTGTACTTTCCATTGCTAACTCTTGGTTTCGCTGTTTTCCAGGCACTCAAGAAGCGCCTATATCTAGATTGCCCAAGTTCGATCGCAAAACGATCGCCTTTCGCCATTTAAAATTTGAGAGCAATTTTAGCATTTACACAAAACCTGAGATTTGTCAAGGACATTTAGGTAACAATAACACGCGATCGAGTTCGGTGAATGGCGATCGCACCCTTACTTTTTAGCCGTTACTCTCAGGCTATTCGCCAAACCGACTCGGTAACACGCTAGCAAAGATGCGAGTTCATGAGCACGCTGGCATTCCGCTTCTAGTGCTGAGGCTAATTCATCAGAAAGCAGTAATTTTTATCGATTATCTTCCCGAGCAAAAACAATGAGTTTTTAATTTATTTATCAACGGAGTTGCAACAGTTCACGGCGACTTTCAGTAATCAATTGATAGCTATCTTCCTGTTGGTAGTATTGAGATCGATCGCCCTTTTGAATTCCTTAATTGCCTCAACATGACTCGGCATATGAACACACCTGACGAGTAAACCAATATCGAGTTGTGGGAGCAATTGGGAACTTGCAATCTCTTCGTATGCTTGCTGGCTGAGAGCATACAGAGACAGTCGGCTGTTTTCCCAAAACCAGAATTCAGGGATTTGCAGCCGTTTGTAAGCCTCTAGCTTATCAATTCAGCCGCTAGTGACGACTACTTCGATCGCTAAATCGGGACGTTCTCTCTCAGCACCCAATTCGTAAGACTTGTCTGCTTCACACTTCACCAGTCGCGATTCATTTTCTAATGTCAGAGACTCCGTAGGGGTGAAATCGATTCCTGCCGCCATCATGTAAGTTTCTACCAACGCACCGATACGTCCTTTGGCTGTTTCGTGTTTTCTTCCAGGCTTTTTCTGAATCTCCAGTATCCCATCTAAAAATGACAGCCGAACTCCTGAAATATCCAGCACCGGTTCTAAGGTTTTGAATTGTTCCCAAGTTAACCCTGGAAATAGCAACGGCCGATCTAATTTTTCTTCTAATGTTGTTGCAGTCATGCCGATCGCTCCTTAATTGTGGTTATTTTTAATCTAAAACGCCCTTGCTGACTCGATTGTGCAATCAAAATGGGATTGGATTAAGGGCCCAAAGGTCGATCGACCTTCCACACCTTCAAATGCCATCAGGATCGATACCCTGACTTCTCAAGTATGCCATTAGTCGATCGACCCTCTGGCGTTCCTCTTCGACCCTCTGGCGTTCCTCTTCGGCCCGTTCCGCACCCCACAGCAGCAAATTGCCATTCTCATCCCACCAACGCAACCAATAACCCGTTCTCTGAGATTTTTTACCTTCCCAAAGCCCCAGAAATAAACCCATTGATTTTATCCAGAATTGCTGATTAGCATCCTGTTCTTGCAATTCGTATTCTCCAGAAGTCGAGAGTCTGTACACTTCCAACACTCCCGATTTAGGTTCAAAAATTACATAGATCGGTACTTGCAAAATTTGCTCGTAAAACCGCCATTTCCCGTAAGGATATGTCGGTTTATTTGAATATTCACTGCCGTCAGTATCCGATAAAAATTCCATCACTACTGCGGGTACTTCTCCCTCAGCATTGGGCGTATAGCTGCAGCAAATTTCTCCTGTTTCTGTTGGCAATACCGAGGGAACCTACACCCAATCCAGTGCTTTTACTACTGTTTTGTCGTTAACTTTGGCACAGAGTCCAAAATTGGAAGCTATTAGCATTAAAGCTAGGATAAATCCTGCGAGTTCCAAGGCTTCTCGGAGGGCCGTGGCTAAAAGTGGTTGGTCGCTGTTTTCCACAGGATCGTCTGGTAATTTAAAGTCATCTGGCAATTTTTCTCAAGTTATAGTATACTGGTTTTTGGTTGCGTCCGGTTTCGATAATGTTTGCGTCATTAGGTTTTCCTTATTTCGATAGAAAGAGTTTTTTGTTAATAGGATTTGGACAATAACTTTAATACCTGGTGCGAAAGTCGCACCTTATTAACTAGCTGTAAGTGGGGTGCGTATTGCGCTGGTTACTAACTAAAGTAGCTTGCGAATCTTGTTGTGCAATTGCGGTTATTCAATGATACCATGTTTTAAGGGGTGTTTTCTGGAGCAACTTGTTCTACTGATCTTGCAGTTTTAGAAGGTATAACAGGCAATTTTGGCTGTTTTTGCAAGCGAGGAAATCCAGGCTCTACTGATGGATTTCTGGCAGTTTTACTCGCATTTACTTTCTCAGAAAGGGGAGCTAATGTTTGAGTCACTTTAACTTGCTGTCGCAGTTGTTCTGTCGAACCCAACAAGCCTCCTAATCCGTTGAACAACCTGCGAATATTGTTGCGGAAAGCCGGATCTCCCGTCAAATCATCCACGTCGGAAGTAATTTTCTGGACGTTCTGAAATGTAGCTCGTGCAGAATCAAGAGTTTGCTGCAATAATAGCAAAGTGGCCGGATTGTTTACCTGGCTGGATAAATCTCGCAAATTACCAGAAGCTTGGGCTGCATTCGCTGATAAAACTTCTAAATTGTTCAGCAATTGTCCTTGGTTGATTCGATTAATTGTCGGACTCAAACTGCTGACAGCTACCCGCAGTTCCTGACTGCTTTGATTGATGTTATTCAGAGTTGAAACTAAACTGGCGCGGTTGGTTGCTACTAAAGAATTGAGTTGGTTAGCTGTTAATGTAACTTGATTGGCTGCTTGAGTTACTGAATTAGCAGAATTTATCGCAGCGGCAGATACGGCTTTTGTGGAAGTGTCCGCCGTAGCTGCTACTTTAGAAATATCAGCCGCGACTCCTGATATTTCCCCTTTAAGCGATTGATTTAGACTGCTTGCCTCTCCCTTTAATGATTGATTTAAACTATTAACTTCTCCCTTTAAGGATTGATTTAAACTTGTTAAATCGGTTTTTATTGATTGATTTAAGCTGCCAAGGTCTCCCCGTACAGATTGATTCAAAGTTTTTATTTCGGTTTGGGCAGTTTGAGTTAAATTTGATAAATCTTGAGTGAGTTTAGCAGCGCCTTTAGCTGTGTTAGCTGTATTTTCTGCCAGGGATTTAATATTGTTGAACAGCGCGGGGTCAGTGTAGAAATTAGCTAGGCGGACTGTGGATTTAATTAGTTCGTCGATAGTGACTCCAGCTTGACCTTTTAAGCGCGAATTTTGGCAGATAATCTCTGGGGGACAGTCGGCACTAACGGGATTGGCGGTAAGTAATGATTCTGGCAAAATCGAGTTGGGGGTAATGTCGATCGACGATTCGCCAATTAAACCGGATTTATTCGCTTCGATCACCACATCCCGGGGAATCACTAAAGTACCGGGGGCAATCTCCAGCGTCACGTCTACGCCGTTGGAACCCGGTTTGAGGGCGGTAATTTTACCGACTGCAACTCCGCGATACCTGATGGGCGTGCCTATTTGCATTCCTTGGGCGCTGGCAAATTCTACGGCGAATTTGTAGCTGCGGTTGCCTACCTGCACGCCCCGCAACCAGAGCACTAAACCACCAAATAAACCGATTCCTACTAAAATTAAGAACCCGACAGAACCTTCTCTTACAGTTCGCGATTGCATATTACCTCATTAGTCATTAGTCATCAGTCATTAGTCATCAGTCATCAGTCATCAGTCATCAGTCATTAGTTGCTAGTTGTTAGTCATTAGTTATTTGTTGTTAGCACTCAGTTATTGTTTGTGATTTATTGCTCGTGATTTTTAGGGGATGATCCGATAGAGTGTATGTAGGAGTTTAATTGAGGAGCTAAGTCATTAATGATTGCTGTGAATATATTGACTTGTTCAAGAGTTAAAAGGTTTCGAGTGTAAGCTCGTCTCAACCAATGTTGAGTTTCATATAAAGAACCTCTAGCTATCTTGACAAAACGTTTATTGTATTGATAGCTGCCTCGTCCGACTCCTTCTGCTATGTTAGCACCGATGCTATCGGCTGAACGGACAATTTGTTGGTCGATCGTATTTTTGGCAAATGGCTCCCAAGTGTTAACAGCTTTCCAAATTTCATCAGCTAGTCGTTCTGATAATTTATAAACCCGCAATTCCTGAAAATTTTTTGTAGCCATATTACCCTCGACTTTAATAACTAATGACTGCTGACTAATGACTAATGACTAATAACAATTGACTATCCAATCACTTGAATTGGGCCAGTAACGCTGCCGCTAAAAAATTGTTGAATTAACAAATTATCTGTTGATGCAATATCGCTGACAGTTCCCTCCCACTGCACTTTGCCTCGATAGAGAAACACGATGCGATCGGCAGTGCGGCGGATGGTACTGTCTTGGTGAGTAACGATCGCATAAGTGCTGCAAACACCTTGGGCCGCCTGCAACTCGCGGATTAAATCTTCAATTACCGTCGAAGCGATCGGATCTAAACCCGCCGTCGGTTCGTCGTACAGCAAAACCTCTGGATTATCCCTGTCATTATCAGGATTTGCCATGATGGCGCGGGCAAAACTTACCCGCTTCCGCATTCCCCCAGACAACTGCGCCGGATAGCGTTCGCCAATTCGCGGCAAACCCACCATCTCCAACTTTTCCTCCACCAATTCCCGAATGCGGCGGCGCGGCAGCTTAGAATGCTGGTAAAGTAAAAAACCGACATTCTCCTCCACCGTCAGCGAATCAAACAAAGCCGCTTGCTGAAACACCATCCCAATTCCGATCGGATCTGCCACGTCGTCCACCCATCCGACCCTGCGCTGTCCCTGAACGAAAACCTCACCGGCATCCGGGGCCAACAAACCCGCAATTATCCGCAAAATCGTAGATTTCCCCGTCCCGGAAGGGCCAATAATTGCCAGGGCCTCTCCCCGATAAATCCTCAGATCTACTCGATCGAGGATCGGGTTCTGGCCGAAGGACTTACTTACCCCCTTGAGTTCGATTAGTGGCTCAGCCATAGGATGTTATCAATAAATTATCAGTCCTCAGTCATCAGTCTAGCTAATGACTAATGACTCATGACTAATGATTAATGACTAATGACTTAAATTGACTGCCAGAATCAAAACTCTCTTGTATTGTAAATTTGTCAGCTTGAGCTGTTCCAATACCCTTAAGACTAATTAACCATGTCAATTAGTTCACTTCCTAAAGCCCTCCGCGTCTTGGCTAAAGCCAAGCAGGTTTTTGCCCAATCCAGAAATCCTTACCCCCCTTCTTTGCGGAACGGGCGAGTTCACCAGTGGTTTAAGTGGTTAGCCCCCGGACTGTTGGTGAAACGGTGGCTGCTGATCAGTGCCAGCGGCGTGGTACTTGCCACTTTGGGTTTAGCGATTTGGACTGGGATGACTCCCATTTTCTTCTTATTGCAATTGTTGAGAAATTTTTTGGCGTGGATTGCCGAAGTTGTTCCCAATTACGTGTCGGGGCCGCTCATCATTGTTGGCGGGATTTTGTTAATTCTGTGGGGGCAAACTCGCAGTTTGAACTCTATTACTCAAGTGCTGATGCCCGAAGGGAATGAGGAATTGGTCGATCGCCTCCTCAACCACCGCCGCTTGCACCGCGGGCCGAAAATTGTGGCACTTGGAGGCGGTACGGGCCTTTCTAATTTGCTCAGGGGATTGAAGGATTACAGCGCCAAAATCACTGCTATTGTCACGGTGGCGGATGATGGGGGGTCTTCCGGGCGGCTGCGGCGGGAAATAGGGGTATTGCCGCCGGGAGACATTCGCAATTGTTTGGCGGCTTTGGCAGATGAGGAAAAGTTATTAACTGAGTTATTTCAATATCGCTTTCAGGCCGGTGACGGTTTGATGGGTCACAGTTTTGGGAATTTGTTTTTGACGGCGATGAGCGATATTGCTGGAGATTTGGAACAGGCGATCGCCGCGAGTTCTAAAGTTTTAGCAGTTAGGGGAGAGGTGCTGCCGGCTACTCTGAGCGACGTGTCTTTGTGGGCAGAACTCGCTGACGGCCGCAGGATTGAGGGGGAGTCCAGCATTACAAAAGCTAACGGAAAAATCCTCAAAATAGGCTGTACTCCTGCTAATCCTCCGGCCTTACCTAGGGCTGTGGAAGGGCTTCGGGAAGCGGATTTTATTATTATTGGGCCAGGGAGTCTTTATACGAGTGTGATTCCGAATTTATTGGTGCCGGAAATTGCTGATGCGATCGCCAACAGCGAAGTTCCGCGCATTTATGTGTGCAATATTATGACTCAGCCGGGGGAAACTGACGGATACAGTGTTGCAGACCACATTCGGGCGATCGACCGCGCTTGCGGCCGGCCTCTGTTCGATGCTGTAGTAGTTCAGGGAAAAGTCCCTTCTGCAAAGGCTTTGATCCGCTATTCTCAGGAGAATTCTTATCCGGTTGTACTCGATCGAGAAGCCGTAACGCAATTGGGGCGGCGAATTGTCATCGCAAACGTGATGGATGAAGATAAAAATACGGGTTTAATTCGCCACAATTCTCAAAGGTTGGCGGGGATGTTGCTGCGTTGGTACGGTCGCGCCCAGAACATTTAAGCTGCTGACTGTTAACTGTTGACTGTTGACTGTTGACGGTGCAGACTAATGTTATTTGTTATTAGCAGCCCCAAGCGAGCAACTAATGACTAATGACTAATGACTAATGACTAATGACTGATAACTAATGACTAAGATGATACTTTCTCTTCCAGATGCTGAAGCTACGCGCAAGTTGGGCGTATCATTAGGTCGATCGCTCCCCCCAGGCACTGTAATCTTATTACAAGGAGATTTAGGTGCTGGCAAAACTACCTTGGTTCAAGGTATCGCTGAAGGTTTAGGAATCTCAGACTCGATCGAAAGTCCTACTTTCACCCTGATTAACGAGTATTTTGCAGGGCGAGTTCCGCTGTACCATCTCGATTTGTATCGACTGGAACCCGAAGAAGCCGAAGCTTTGCACTTAGAAAGTTATTGGGACGGGTTAGAAAGGGATTTGGGAATTGTGGCGATCGAATGGGCGGAAAGATTGCAGTACAAACCAGAGAATTATTTGCAAATTTATTTGAGTTATCTAGATAACGGGCGGCAAATTGAAGTAATTGGTAATGGGGACTTATTGAATTGGCAATTGGAAATTTGAGAAAAGGCGATTTTCTTCGGGATAGCTGCGCTCGCGCTTACTTACTGCGGACGGTTGACACGAATCAATTTACCTCTCAAAGTTTCCTCAATTGAAATAGCATCATTGATGCGTGTTGCCAACCTTTCTAGATTTTTATCGTCTGTACACACGATAATACCAGTATGGTTGGGTTGTTGAGCGTGCAAACGAATGAAATGCCGACGATTTTGCGTCATAACGGCCCGATCGTTATTCACAGCAAAGGCTAATACTTCGGGGTCATCATCTCCGGCATTTCCTGCCTCTTGAATAGTCAGGGCATCGTGACCGAAATTTCGCAGTAATGCCACAACAGGAAACGGGAACTGTTCATCTGCATAGAGACGTGCCATAAATTATACTTCCTGCATCATTGCTGCTGCTTCTTCTCGGAGTGCTGTTTCAATTTCTTCGGAGTTAGCCTCAGCATAAGTCCAGACATTTACTAAGTTTGCAGCATTCAAATGGGGATAAAATTGTAGAAGTTCAGCATCGCTTGAACCTTGACGGCGCAAACTCACGAACAGCCAAACGGGAAGTCTAGTTTTGGCAATGCAAGCATCGCCGCCACACACGTCGGGAGTTTTGGTAATTCCTGGCCAGCTATTGTTTAAACTTTGGGTTAAAAGCCGGATGGCTTCAGCTTTCTCAGTCGGAGTTAAGGCCAGGAGTTGTGTTTCTAGTTCTTGGAGAAGCATGGGTAATATCGCCTTTGCGATGCAGGAATACCCAATTATAACATTTGAGTTAAATTCATGCTTACTCAGCGTCAAATGTCAAGGCTTCTCCCCTCACATTTGTATCCAACTTACCATTCTCAAACACAACTTTTCCTCCAACAACAGTCACAACTGGCCACCCTGTCAAACTCCAACCTTCAAAAGGACTCCAGCCGCACTTGCTCACCATTTCTTCTCGCACCACAGGTCGATAATTCTCCAAATCTACTAATACCAAATCGGCATCAAAACCCGGAGAAATCTCCCCTTTGTTGGGAATTTTATAAGCCTTAGCAACTGCCGCCGACATCCAATTAGCAACTTGCGCAACCGTACATCTTCCCTCTACTGCTTGCGTCAGCATCAAAGGCAAAGAAGTTTCGACTCCCGGCATTCCAGACGGCGTATTCGGATAATCTTGAGCTTTTTCTGCTAATGTGTGCGGCGCGTGATCGGTGGCGATAAAATCAATTACGCCGTCTAATAAAGCTTGCCAAAGTATTTCGTTATCGCGGGGTGCGCGCAAAGGCGGATTCATCTGAGCTAAACTGCCAATTTTTTCATAGGCGCTGGTATTTAACAACAAATGCTGGGGCGTCACTTCCGCCGTTACCCAACTCGGTTTTTCCTGACGCAAAAACTCAGCTTCATCCCCAGTTGAAAGGTGCAGAATGTGCAGACGGCGCTGATATTTATTAGAAAGTTTTAATGCTAGCTGAGTTGCTAATAAAGCTGCTTGATTGTCTTGAATTTGCGAGTGCACGGCAACATCGGAAATCCCGGCAAATTCCTGACGCCTCTGGTTGATTCTAGCTTGGTCTTCTGCGTGCACGGCAATTAGTCGATCGCCCTTGGCAAAAATCGCCTCTAAAGTTGCTTCTCCATCCACCAAAAGCTGTCCGTGCATCGAACCCATAAAAACTTTAATTCCCGGAGTCGGATTCGCAGTCAACAAATCCGGCAAATTTTCGGCTGTTGCACCAATAAAAAAGCCGTAATTCACCAAACACTTCTCGGCAGCGCGACTTAGTTTATCATCTAAGGCAGCTTGGGTTGTTGTCAGGGGTCGCGTATTCGGCATTTCCAAAAATGAAGTCACGCCGCCTTTAGCGCAAGCACAGCTAGCGGTAAACAAGTCTTCCTTGTGTTCTAAACCCGGTTCTCGGAAGTGTACCTGGGGGTCAATGACTCCGGGTAACAGAGTTAAGCCTTTCGCATCTATTTCTCGATCGCCCGATTCGGCAATGGACGGAGCAACCCGAACAATTTTGCCCTCGCAGATTTCCACGTCCCCTACTAAAAACTCGCCGTTGGGCAGAAGAACGCGAGCGCCGCGGATTAACAAACTTGATTTGGTCAGCATAAGCTATAATTAAATGAGTAAGGTGTGTGTCAGCCTGGAAAAATTTTATCCTCAAAAGAGTTCTGTCAATAGTAAGAAATATGAATGCGAGTTGCGCTCAGAAACTCGGTTTATACGGAAAATAAGAGGTTGAGGACGATATATCTATGTAAGAAACCGGGTTTCTTACCTGGCGCGTTTGAGGTAACAGGCAGATGCCTGTGAAGCAACAAATATTTTTTTTTAGGAGGCGGCACTCCTAGCCCGCTCCTAAAAAGATTATTTCAACACAAATAGAGGTTTTGCAGTCGTCTGCAGGGCCAATGCAAAAACCCACCCCGCCGGCGAAGATTTTGTAGATTTCCTGAAAAAACTCCGAATTAAGTTTATAATTTGTATCCAGCCCAGTCACTTAATACTTATGACTCGTCTAGACAAGTCAGCCGACGAAAAACCTCCGCAAGACACCGAAAATCCTTGGATAGAAGGAATTAAGACGATCGGCTTAGCAGCATTTTTGGCCTTTGGCATCCGCACCCTGGTTGCCGAAGCTCGCTACATTCCCACCGGCTCGATGCTTCCAACCTTACAAATTAACGATCGATTAATTATAGATAAGGTGAGCTATCGATTCCAAGAGCCCCAGCGAGGAGATATTATAGTGTTTATGCCTCCCGATCCAGCTAGTTTGTGCACGGGACAGCCGCCGCCGATCAAAGATGCCTATATCAAGCGAGTGATCGGACTTCCAGGAGACACTGTGGAAGTTAAACAGGGAAAAGTTTTTATTAACAAGCAGCCGCTACAGGAAAAATATATTGAAGAAATTCCACAGTATCCCTACGGGCCTGTAGTTGTAGCTCCAAATTCTTACTTGGTGCTCGGCGACAACCGAAACGCAAGCTGTGACAGCCATTATTGGGGCTTTGTACCGAGGCAAAATATTATCGGTAGGGCAATCGTCCGTTTTTGGCCGCTCAACCGCACAGGTTCGATCGATCCCACGCCCATTTATCCCCCTAAAAATTAGCTACAACCCGCAACCCGCAGATTTTCATCTGCGGTTGTCAGTTTAAAGTACCAATTACCTATTAGCCATTTCCCACGACCAAATAATTAATGGTTAAATGAGATTTAGTATGAGGTTTCGCGATCGAGCACTTTCACAACTTTGTTATACATCTGCTCAGCTTCTTGCTGCGAATTGCCGATACTCGTCAATCCCAATTTGCCAAACTCCGACAAACAGCCCATTAAATGAAACACACTGCCCGTCTCAGTACCGGTGTCAAAATGCAGTTGATTGTCAGCAATAATATCCATCAAATCGTTCGGCAACAATCCCCGATAACGCTCTTTTTTCAAATTGTCGGAAGCAACATAATATTTCGGACGGCCCTGCTGACTGTAAAACAATCCCGTAGTACGCTCGTACCGACCGTTTGTTAACAGCTTCAAAGCCATAAACGGATGAGTTGTGCCTCCTTTCCGTAAGTTAATTTCTATTGCTTGAAGATCCCATTTCCCATCGGATTGCTTTACCGCGAGAAAATCCACTCCAAATCTCTCTAAAGCACCTTTTTTAGCTAAGTTTTGCCCTACTTTCCATCCCAATTCCTGCAACGCTATTCGATAAGATTCGTCCGCCGGAAATCGGCAGCCTAAGAAAATTTGACCGTCTGGGCCTCCTAAAATTTGGTCGTGGGTTGAGAGAATTTCTACTTCGCCGCTGGGGACAATTCTGCCTTGAACGCTGGGCGAGAACTTTTTTTCTCCTTCGATAAATGCTTCGGCAATTGCTCCTAATTCGGGAATGCGACTGCTAAAATTTTCCCAGGTTTCGCCTGTGGATTGAAAGCGTAAATTATGGAAGCTGTCGCCAATTGCCTTCGCTCTTTCTGTAGGTGCTTTACCTGCGAGTGGCTTCAGATCTAAAATTGCATTCCCTTCCCCCGAAAAACCTTCATTTAACTTAATTACCATCCGCTGCAAATGCGGCTGCCTTTCCCACAGCCCGGCCGCAGCTTCCGCTAACTCTTCCGCATTCCAAACCAACTCGGAACCGTCAGGACAAGGCACGCCACATTCTTTAAAAATTTGCCTGCTACCGCTTTTTGTTCCCCAGTATAACAGATCGGGATCGCTGGCCCACAAAGGAATCCCCAATTTAACAGATAACTCGCGTTCTAAGGGCGTCGAGTTGTAACAAACCATATAAGATTTTGTCGGCCGCGCTGCTTGACGAATGCGCTCCATCAAGCGGGGACGCTCTAAAATTTTCTGGGTGAGGGATTTGGCAGAAGCATCGTAAGCACAAAACAGCAAAAGCCGATCGCGCGCGTGAGAAAACGGAATTCCCGGCAACAATTGCAGGTAATAATCCACAATCATCGGGTGCAAAGGCTCGGAGGTAATGTAAATTAAGCGCGTGCGGGGATTTCGCAGGCGAATCAATGAAAATAAATGCCGCTCTTCGTAGTGGTAAGCCCCCTCAATTTTCAGCATTTCTTGCTGATCTAAGCTGAGAGAAGGAATGACGATAATGTCACAATCTCCGCTGTCGAAGTCTTCGATCGCTCCCCAGCGTTCGCGTAATTCTGTCTGAAGATTGCGAAATTGCTGTGCGGATTCGGAAGATGAATTATTTAACTCTTGCATTGCGTTTTATCCTAAGTATTCAAATAATTATTGCTGATTATGTCAAATGCGTCCGCCCAAATACCTGAGACAACTGACACAGTTTTTTTCTGACGCACTTTAGCGGGAATTTTGACAAAAATGCCCCAATAGTGATTTAAGGTGTGTCAGTCGAAATATTTGAGGCAACTCAAACAGTTTTTTATGACCCCGCCCAAAAACGAATACCGTGCCACGTACTCCTGTCGTGAAAATCCAAAAATTTTAGACCAAAGTTTAATCTCCCAGATTTATCTGTGGAATAAATCTAAAATCTAAAATCTAAAATCGGCTGACGTACCCTACCGGGGACGAGCGTCCATTTCTGTCAAGCTGCTCTAAGAAGCTCGCCGCACTCGAAAAAGTCTGGCATACTCCAATATTGGATCTAAGCGGCGTTGATTTTGCTTGAGTGCCGATCGCAATTTTTCCGAAGGGCGGAATACCAGGGGAGCCGAATATTTGTTCAGCATCTCCATATCTGGCGACTGGCTCAGCAGCATCAGCCGCACGTCTTTGTCAAGCAAATAACTCAGAGAAAGCAAATCTCCCATGTTAGTAAAATCGTTACCGCGATCGCTAATTACAATTGTATCTTTAATCGATCGGTTAGCTATCGCCTCTTTGTTAATAATTTTCGCAACTTCAGCATTAAAATAACTCAAGTCTTTGCTCCACCAAGTATCAGAAAAAGCGCTGACCGTACAGGATGCTATACTTGCTGTAAATACCAAGGCTAAAATAACTTGCCAAAACCGCTCCTGAGTTTTCACGTTACTTGCGAGCAAGTAAGCAACTCCTAGCTGCACTCCCGGAAAGCAGGAAATCAGATAGCGACTGACGGCGGAACGTTTGCCGCCTAAGATTATATCCGGTAACGCCAGGATCGAAAAAGGTACAAAAATTGATGTTAAAATAAACAACCAAGTTGAACTGCTAGTCCAGCGGCAGATTTTGTAAATCGCTGCGGCCATTAACAGCAAAAATGGCAATCTCAGCACATAAGTCCAGATATTATCAAAGCCTAAGTCGAAGTCAAAAAATAATGCTGTAAAGCTGAGCGCCCACAATTTGACAAGATACAGCAAACCAGGAGATACTCGCGTCCAATCTGTCGTAGCTGATGCTCGTTCCAGGTTTGTTGCCAGCACGTAAATCCAGGGAAAATACAATATTAAAGCTGCTATTACTGCTAGAAAAAATAGGGAATTAGTTACGTGACCTTCCAATTCTCTTTTTTTGACAAACAACCAGTAAGCAATTATAAAAACTCCGTGTCCGATGAGAGTTAAACTGAAAAAAGGGTGAGTGTAGAAACCAATGGCGATCGCCAGCGAGTAACACGCCCAATTTTGCCAACCCCGCAACCGCACTGCTCTCAGCAGCAGCCAACTGCTGCCAATAACTGTGGCTGTCAGCAAACTGTACTGCCTTGCTGTCTGAGCAAACAGTATGTCAAAGGGAGATAAAGCCAAAAGTGCTGTTGCTAATAACGCCGCCAAATTCGAGGCAAAAAGTTCCTGAGCTAAAGCGTACATCAAAGGTAGCGACAGCAAACTCAATAGTGCTGGCAAAGTGCGGGATGCTGTTAGAGAACTGCCAAATTGCTGCATCCACCAACGAGCCATGAGAAAGTATAAAGGCGGATGCTGCGGGTCTTCTAGTGCTAAAGAACGAATTGTATCTGCTTCTGTACTTCCCGGTTTAATCCGCTGATATTTTTGCAATTCGGGTGCGGGAACAATCCGGTTTTGGAATAGTTTGTCGTCGATTTCTTGGCGGGTGAAACCAGCAGCGCGGATTGATGTGTAAGCTTCGTCGTGCCAGTAAAGTTTGCGATCGATCTCGAAGAACCGAAATCCGATACCTAGTAAAATGCCGATCGCCAATAAGCTCATCAGCCAGCGGGAATTTTTGGTATTAACAGATGTGTCTTGATGTGTTGTAGATCCCATGCTTGTCCTAATTGTGGCGATTCCCTGCGGGATAGCTACGCTTCACGGAATTTGGCACTGTAGACCATCTTAAACCTCACTCCGAGAGCGATCGATACCTAGTACATACCCCAACAGACAATAATTCTACCCTCTGCCGGATGCTGAATACCTTCTAGATCCGAGCCTTGTGAAAGCTGGCTCAGGCTGAACCACCCCTAAAATCAAGAATCTTCAACCAGATCCTCCCAGAACCTCCAGACCCCAAAAATAACTGCTAACATACGTGTTGTACAGTTAATCAACAAGCTCCGCAAGGGGTCTACCCGCATACCGCAAATGGCAAAAAAAGAAACGTCTATAAAAACTTCCACTGAAAACTCAGAAAAGCAAAAAGCCCTAACTTCCGTACTGTCCCAAATCGAGCGCAGCTTTGGCAAAGGGGCGATCGTCCGATTGGGAGACTCCACTCGCATGAGGGTAGAAACCATTCCCACCGGAGCCCTGACACTGGACATTGCTTTGGGCGGCGGTTTGCCAAAAGGCCGAGTCATTGAAATTTACGGCCCGGAAAGTTCCGGTAAAACCACTCTAGCTCTCCACGCGATCGCCGAAGTCCAAAAATCCGGCGGAATCGCAGCCTTCGTCGATGCCGAACACGCGCTCGATCCCACCTACGCCTCAGCTTTAGGCGTCGATATTGAAAATCTATTAGTTTCCCAGCCGGATACCGGCGAAATGGGCCTAGAAATTGTCGATCAACTCGTGCGTTCCGTCGCCGTCGATATCGTAGTCATTGACTCCGTAGCCGCCCTCGTCCCCCGCGCCGAAATTGAAGGCGACATGGGCGACTCCCACATGGGTTTGCAAGCGCGCTTGATGAGCCAAGCTTTACGGAAAATCACCGGCAATATCGGCAAATCCGGCTGTACCGTCATTTTCCTCAACCAATTGCGGCAGAAAATCGGCATAACTTACGGCAACCCGGAAACAACAACCGGCGGCAACGCACTCAAATTCTACGCCAGCGTGCGGCTCGACATTCGCCGCATTCAAAGCTTGAAAAAAGGTACCGAAGAATACGGCAACCGCACGAAAGTTAAAGTTGCTAAAAATAAAGTTGCTCCGCCTTTCCGCATTGCCGAATTTGACATTGTATTTGGCAAAGGCATTTCTACTTTAGGCTGTCTGACTGACTTGGCCGACGAAATGGGAGTAATTATGAAAAAAGGTTCTTGGTATAGCTATAACGGCGAGAACATAGCTCAAGGACGAGACAAAGTGATCCAACACATGGAGAAAAATACCGACTTCAAAAATGAAATTGAGGAGCTAGTTAAAAAGAAACTTGAGACTGGTGCTGTGGTTTCTGCTAATTCTGTTGCCCCTGTTGACAATGATGATGAGGATGTAGAAGATCTAGACAATGTAGAAGATCTAGATAATGTAGAAGATGTAGAGGATTTGGAAGAAATCTAAATCTTTTAGTCAATAAATCCCATAGCTGTTAGAGCCCGGACTTTTTAAAGAAGTCGGGGCTCTGTTTATTCTGTTTTTTTAAGATGTAGGGGTAATATCAAATGCGGTAGCATCGGAATTAATATTACCCACAGCTTTCGAGACCGTGAGTGCAATGCCGTGTCCCTACAATTAATCGCGGTAGGGACACGGCAATGCCGTGTCCTCTATATAATTCCGGTGCAACCGGAAACGATATAAAGCATTTGAGAGAATACAAAGAACCCCGACTTCATCGAAGAAGTCGGGGTTCTAAAATAAGAGTATTTCACGTTTAATGTTGAGGAGTTTGGTTGAAGGAAATCTCTAAAACTTCTATCTGCTGGTTGAGAGTCGCAGAGCGCTTCTGAGCATATTTGTCGTGCAGAAAAATAGTTAAGCCCACACCCACTGGCAAAACAAAATCGGTGCTTACGGCAGTGTCGGATCTGTAATTTACGCCACCCTTTATAGCTTTCTGCCCCAAACAGTTGCAGGCAACCGCAGCTTCTTTGAGGTACTCGGAATTGCTGCTGTAATTGTCTGCTTCCTTTGTGTTTTTATCCTGAAAGAACCGAAGGTTATTGCAAGCAAAGATTTGGCAGAAGAAGCGATGCTGCTGGGCCACTAAATCGCAAATTAAGTTTTAATTAGAACAACTTAGAACAACAGAACACCCAGCAGCCTCACTTCTTTCTTTAAGAAGTAGGGCTTTGAGATGAGCAGCAGTTTATCTATCATTTTTGTCACTTACTGTGGCAAAGAAATTGGCTGAATGTATTGAGAATTAGCGCGCACGTAACAGCCATTTGTTGTCAGCAGCCAGGGTTGATTTTTCTCAATTTTAATGGCATTTGTTCCCCTGAGTTCACAGAAAATTTTATCTTTGTTCGCGCTGTAAACTTGTTTAATTGCTCCGTTTGGCGTCTGGCGACAGTTGAGTTTTCCATCCCGTGAGGTGATTCGCCACAATGGCCAAGTTCCAGAACCAGCAGTTTCAGTCAACCAAGTATTAGCATTGCTAGAAGTATAGTCGCCACTTGCATTAGGACGCGGTAAAGCTTCGACTAAATTTACTTTAACTGTCTTGCCCACAGAAGGACAATTTTCTCCTGCTTTCACCTTCCAAGTAACTTCAGCTCCCAATTGGCTGCTCCTTCCAACTTGACGCGTGACAATGGTAATATCTCCAGAACAAACAATTTTTTTGCCAGGGCCACTCGCACTGTCTTTGAAAGTTCCGTTGTAATAATAAGAGCCTGCTGCTCCTTCGGAACGGGTAACTTTAATATTGCCCAAAAATTCGCGATTGCCTACTTTGGTCAAGTAAAAACTGCTGCGATTGTTCCCTTTTTCTGACAGGTTTAAAGTAGTTTTACCGTTGGGATCAAGATAAGTGGTAGCGCTAGCAGCACTGCACCAAATTAATGACAAAACTCCTGCATTAAACCAAATATTAAGTCGTTTCATGGCAATACCTTTTATGAATTTATACTTTATTATACCTAGTATGTAAATACTTCACCAGTCGCTTAAATGAGTGACACTCATTTGAGCGAATGCGCACTCGTCTGACCCTAGGCGGGGAGCATCCCCGGCATCAACTCTGCATAACTTCACCTTACTTCAGGTCCCTTCAACTCTCTTCACTTGCTAGCACCCGCATCGCTTGGTTTACACGGTTCAACTTCTGACTCATTGCAGCTTCCAATAATGAGCAGCAGAATAAATTTATATACGTAAGTAAGGGAGTTCCAATCACCGCTAGATACTGTGGATTTTACGGTTACTTCCCGGCGGGTCAAGTTGCGGTAACTAACACTAGCCCGATTTTGACAACTGGCAGATTTTACCTCTGAGGCTGTTTGTAAAGAAATGTAAAAGCTCCTGAAAGCCAATTGCTGTGACAGAAAGTACGGTTTCTAAGCTGAGTAGGTAAAAAAAGTCGTCTTGATTCAGCGCAAAAATGAACTTGACAAACACCAATTAATTTGCCCGAAACTTAAATCATTGTTGAAGGGAGAATCAATCATGGCTGACGGTCAATTAGAAGTTATATTAAAGATGGCTCGAACAATTAATCCTCAAATTGAGAGCGATCGACCTTTTGAAATAGACTTGGAAAAATTGCGCCAACTGCCAGCAGGAACATTAGGGTGCGAAGTGGCGCGGTTTTTAGACGAACAAGGCTTTGAGCCGATCGCATCGGGAGACTGGATTCAGCGAAACCACGACGTTTGGCACGTTCTGACCGGTCTTTCAGCTTCAACAGAAGATGAATTGGTACTTCAAGCGTTTACTCGCGCTCAAGTATTTCGTCCTTCCTGTGCGATTTTAGTGTTAGTTGGACTGATCGGCGGCAAATGCGCGATCGGACAAATTATCAAAGGCTTAAAACACGGAAAACTAGCCACTCGGCTAATAGACTGGGATGTTGCATCTGATTGGGAAACTCCTTTATCTCAAGTTCGAGAAAAACTCGGAATTCAACCCTTAATTGATTAGATTTTAACTCGTTACCTCATTGCAAAAGTATGCAAAGCACAAGTGACAAACCGGAAATTAGCCTGAGTCCACGGGAAAGAGCGATCGCCCAATTAGTAGCCCAAGGCCTGCCAAACAAATGTATTGCCAAAAATTTAAATATCAGTCACTGGACGGTTGCTACTTACGTAAGGCGGATTTTTATCAAACTCGGTGTTTGTTCCAGAACTGCAATGATTGCACTGCTGATCCAAGAAAATTTGCTCTGGGATTAACAAACAGTTGAATTTGTCAGATATCAAGAACGGGCAAGATGCCCGTTCCACAAAAATTCAATCTTCTTGTGGAACGGGCATCTTGCCCGTTCTTATTTGCAAGCGTTAATTTTTTTCTATGCCAAAGCCAAAGAAGGAGAAGAATTTCTCAGAAAACTCAGCAATTCTCGATTCACCGTTTGCGGTGCTTCCTGCTGAATCCAGTGACCGCAGTTAGGAACTAATTTCAACTTAAACGGAGCCGTAATTAATCGGTCTAAACCTTCTACAAGTTTGTGGCTCAAAAACGCATCTTCTTCTCCCCAAAGCACCAAAGTAGGTACTGTCACAGGTTCTAATTTCTGTCCCCAATGCCAAAGCCGCTGCGGGTGAAACATCTGCTGGTAATAATTCATCGCCGCCGCTAACACTCCCGGCTTTTCTAAAGCAGTCTGATAAATCTTAGTTTCCTCAGCGCTAAAAGCTCCTTTGCGAACAGCTTGTCCTTGAAAAACATTTTTCACAAAATCTTTCAAGTTTTGCCGGATCAACCATTCGGGAATGCCGGGAACCTGAAAAGCCAAAACGTACCAACTGCGGCGGATTTGATCTAAATTGCTCGCCATTTCCTGCACGAATCGCTGCGGGTGCGGAGCGTTTAAAATTGCCAAGCGGTTGAGCTTTTCGGGGAATTTTTGAGCTAAGTGCCACGCGATCGCACCTCCGCAATCATGACCGACAATATGAGCTTTTGTATAGCCGAGCCGATCGATCAAACCGCGAATATCGGCGCTCAGCGTATCTAAATCATAGCCGCTTGTCGGCTTGTCGGAATCGTTGTAGCCCCGCAAATCCGGCACCACAACCTTGAAATGACGCGCTAAGGCAGGGATTTGATGGCGCCAAGAGTACCAAAACTCTGGAAACCCGTGCAGGAGCAGAACGAGATCGCCTTCTCCTTGAGAAACGCAGTGCAGGCGGATGTTGTTGGTTTCGACAAAAATGTGTTGCTGTTCGGAATCGAAAGAATTCATAGTTGGAAAGTTAGACTTATTTTGGGGAAGTACAGAACCCGCCGACTGGTAGCAGGCTGAAACTGCCCAATGGTTTTAATGTTTCTGCTTTTATTGTAGCTGCTTTTCGAGTCCCGGCGCTGCAATCTAATTAAACTTAAAACTTGTAGGGTTTTTGGGTGTTCTGTTTTTTAGGTGTAATTACTAATCTTAACTTTCTCACCTTAAATCTGTTGTTTTAACAGCGGCGCAGGCGATTCAATAATAGCACAATTTCGTCAGTTGCCGATCGCATTTTTGCAGCCGATAGGTCAGATTGATTCACGATAATGCTAAACACCAGCGGCTCGTAATTCGGAACTTCGATATATCCCGACAGCGCCGAAACTCCGCTCAAAGTTCCTGTTTTTGCTTGCAAAACTACGCGGTTTGGTGTAATATTTAAGCGATTTTTCAAAGTGCCGTTCTCGCCCGCGATCGGCAGTGACTGGCGGTAAATAGATGCAGCAGGTGAATTGGCCATAGATCTCAAAGTTTGCACCAAGGATTCTGGACTAATTAAATTGTGCCGAGACAAGCCGGAACCGTCGGTTAATATGTAGCTGTTTGGATTTACTCCTAATTGAGTTAAAGCTGTTTTTAACTCTTTCAAACCGATTTCACCTGTATCCTCTTGTGGCACAGGCATCTTGTCTGTAACTTTTCCCAACAATCTCAATAAAACTTCTGCATAAAGATTGTTGCTTTCTCGATTAGTTTCTTTCACCAATTCCGCCATCGGGGGCGATTCAACGGTAGCTAATTCTTGATTTAAATTGCGAGGCTCAGATGCAACGAAAGCCTGTTTAACAGGAATTCCCTCAGCCGCCAGGACTTGCTGAAAATGCTGCAAAAAATTATTAGCTGGGTTGACAACGGCGACATAAGCTGGTTCTGATTCTGCACCAACTTTCAACTGTCCGCTAACTCGAATTGCAGGTCGATCGAACTCCCGGCCAACTTCAATAAACTCAGATTCGCTTTGGGCGACTGTTACTGAATTGTTCTGAATTTGCCACTGATTTGCCAGCTTTGGTTCGGCAAAAGTAACTTTCAGAGGTTGCCCGAGATCCTGCGGGGACAAAAGAAGTTCGATCGCGTTTTGATTGAAAATTAAACTGTTAATCGGCGCTCCGTAGCCTGCTTGCGCGTCTTCCCATTCCCAATTCGCATTGACTGCACTGCCTTGAAAATAGCTGTCATCGCCAATCAACTCATTTACTTGACTGATTCCCCGCTGCTTCAACTGCTGCGCCAAGGATTTCAATTGAGGCTCAGCAATGCTCGGATCTCCCCTGCCCGCAACGTACAAACTCCCATTTTCGCCGCTGTAAACCGATGTTTTAATCCGAAAATCTGCACCGAGTTTCTGCAAAGCAGCGGCTGTGGTTAGCAGCTTGACATTTGATGCTGGAATAAAATATTTTTGGGCGTCGCGGCTGTAGAGAGTAGCAGTAGAAGATAGAGGTTGAATCAAAATGCCCCAGCGCGATCGGCTAAATTCTGGACGGTTGGCGATCGCATCTACTTGCGCCCCCAATTCCCCAGGACAAATATCCCCAGCAACCGTCTGCGTTTGAGCCGCAGCCGCCGACGGACGCCCCAGAATTAGGACTAACAAACTAAGCGCAATTCCTTTGATTTTCAAAGTGCAAGTCCCATAACAATAACTATTCAAATTAGATGCGCCCGAGCTGGGAAGTTTCACCGAATCAAGTCAATTTTAATAATAATAACGGGCATGAATTCTCGGATTGAACAGCGCCTCTACAGGTTTTCCCTCTTTGAGGTGTTCTTCCACAATCAACGGCACATCACTCGGTTTAACTCGACAATACCAAATTTCGTCGGGGGTAACTCGCACCGTCGGGCCAGTGTTGCACTGTCCCTGACAGCTACTGGCCTCAACTTTTACCCCTGCAACTTGTTGAGCTTCAAAAGCAGCTAGCACTGCTGCTGAACCATTTTTCAGGCAAGATTGATACTGGCAAACCAATACACAGCGCGGTTCTGGTTGGGAGTCTGGTTCTCGGGCTGGAGATTCTGGCATTGGTAAGGATTTATCGGCTCTTTAATATATCTTAACAATCTTGTCAGGCAGATGGCTCGCCGGAGGGAGGCAAACGGCAGAATTGTATAGTGCGATCGAAAAAAACAGCAAAATTCTGGCATTCAAAATTTTTCCTTGTTTCTACCTTCAAACCAATCCTTTCAGCAGAGCTGCCTTTCTTCTGTCTGTGTCACGCTTTCCCTATATGATCGATTTAGAGCAACAACTCAATCAACCGCTAATCATGCCAAAAACAGTAGCCGATGTAATGAGCCGCGAGCCGATTTTGGCGCGACCCGAAATGCCCTTGAACGAAGCGATTAAAATTTTAGCCGATCGACGCATTAGCGGTCTTCCCGTCGTAGATGAGAATGACTTGTTGGTAGGAGTCATCTCCGAAACCGACTTGATGTGGCGGGAAACCGGCGTAACTCCGCCCGCTTACATCATGGTGCTCGACAGCGTGATTTATTTGGAAAATCCATCTCGTTACGAGCGAGAGCTCCACAAGGCTTTAGGACAAACAGTAGGAGAAGCGATGAGTACAGAGCCAGTTACCATCGATCCCGACAAATCTCTCCAAGAAGCTGCAAAACTGATGCACGATCGCAGCATCCACCGATTGCCGGTGCTTGATACTGCTGGCAAAGTAATTGGCATCCTCACTAGGGGAGATATTATTCGAGCGATGGCGGCGGAATCTTAATTAACTGTTGCAGTTCCAGGACTGTATCAGAAAATGAGTCGATCGCTCCTTAAATCTCGCTCGCTTTTGGCAATTACCAATTACCAAATCTAAAATCTAAAATCTAAAATCTAAAATCCGATGAGCATTACCCCTGAGTCTGTCGAACAATTGCTGAATTCCGAGGATTTTGGCGAAAGACTGCGAGCAGTCAACCAACTGCGGCAACTAGATCCGGCGATCGCCTATAAACTGATTCAAATTGCGATCGGCGACAAAAACGTCCGGGTTCGCTACGCAGCAGTCAGCCAAATATCAACCCTCGGCACGCAGAATCTGCCGAACGCTTTAGAGGTACTGCGAAACAGCCTGAACAACGACCCCGAACCCGACGTACAAGCAGCAGCAGCCGATGCTTTGGGCGCATTGAAATTAAGCGATGCTTTAGAAGATTTGCAGCAAGTTTACAGCAGTACATCTGAATGGCTGGTGCAGCTCAGCATCGTTGCGGCTTTGGGAGAAATGGGAGATCCGAAAGCCTTTCCGATGTTAGAAAATGCCCTCACTTCTGAAAACGAATTGATCCAAACCATTGCAATCAGCGCATTAGGTGAATTGGGAGATAAACGCGGGCTGCCGCTGCTGCTTCCCTACGCTTCCAATGCAGATTGGCAGATCCGTTACAGAGTCGCCCAAGCTCTCGGGCGGTTGGGCGGTGCAGAAGCAGAGACAGCTTTGGAAATTCTCGCCAAAGATGAGGTTGAGCAAGTGGCTCAGGAAGCTAGAGCCGGACAAGAGAATATTTTAAAGTTGTGAGTTTTGAGGTGTGAATTTTGAATTAATTTAGAATTTTTTGTGAGGATTCTACTAAAAACTCCGTTCGCGATCGCACACAGAATTCAAAAACCCGGTTTCTTCCTATATTTCTCGTGACAGTCCGCCAAACTCGTAGAAACCGGGTTTCTAGCCCGCTAGCCAGCGGGCTGGGTGCGCACCGCAAACCTTACTAATCAGAAAAATCTCAAATCTCCAATCTCAAATTGTCTTGATGCCACGGGCGATCGCTAATTTCCTGTAAACTCTCCTCAAAGTCGATCGCACTCTTCCCTTTCTCAACCAGAGCCGGGATCTTGACATCGGCACTTTGACAACAGCTATAATGAGAATAAATACAGCAGCGGCATGGGTTAACACAATTATTGAAATGTACCCAGCCAGCTAGCGATCGGGGAAACTATCGCTAAGAGGGCAAGCAATCTACCAGCAAAACCCACTCTTAAAAGTGTTTATCATCCCCATGCTTGAACAACTACAAAATTCTGGTTCTCAGTCCTCGGACATTTTAACAGGAGAGCGATATGCCTCTCAAGTCGCACCAACTCCAACCAATCAAAACTTTATTTATAGAGTTTTAGAACTTACCAACATCGAACGCAGTAAATTAGGTTTGTCCCCGCTAACCTTAAATACTCAGTTACTAAATGCGGCGGAAAATCACAGCCAAAACATGGCACTGCAAGATTTCTTTTCCCATACCGGAAAAGATGGTTCGTCATTAGCAAGTCGGGTTACTGCAACGGGCTATAAATTTTCAGCGGCAGCAGAAAACATCGCTGCGGGCTCTTCTACACCCGAACAAGTTGTATCATCGTGGATGAACAGCAGCGGCCACCGGGCTAACATTCTTAACCCGAATCTCAAAGAAATTGGCATCGGTTACTATTTCTTAGCCGACGATACTGGCACAGAAAATTGGAATCACTATTGGACGCAAGTTTTTGCGACTTCTCTTGACGGTAGCGTCAATCCCGCACCCACACCAACACCCACACCAACTCCCACACCAACTCCCAACACATTGGTATCGATTATTTCCCCAATACCCAATGCTACAGGGGACGGCAGCCCGACGACAGCACCCAAAAATACAGCCAGCGGCGGCAATTATTTCCTATCAGATAGTGCCGATAGTCAAATACCGATAAATGCTGCGGGATTGCCAATTTTTGCCCTTTCCGGCAAAGATAATATCAGCGGGGGAGAAGGTGCTGATAGCATTAATGGAATGCAAGGTGCGGATACAATTAATGGCGCAGGCGGCAATGACAGCTTATCGGGCGGCAAAGAATCCGATTCAATTGATGGCGGTGTTGGCAATGATTTTATCGGCGGCAACAACGATAACGATCGACTAATCGGATCGGACGGTAACGATACGATTCGCGGCGGTAAAGAAGATGATATCTTGATTGGCGGTAACGGCGAAGATTTGTTGGCGGGCGATCGCGGTCAAGATATTCTGACGGGCAGTGGCGGAAATGATACGTTTATTTTAGCAGGAGGTTTGTCTGCTTCGGCTACTTTAATTAGTGCGGATGCGATCGCCGATTTTGCGATCGGCGATAACATTGGTTTGACTGACGGTATCGGTTTTGCAAACTTGACTTTTGAAGCTGTGAGTTTGCAGTTGGATGGAGGCGCAAGCATCGCTTCTACGGGGATTAAATCGGGCAGTAATTATTTGGGAATCGTGCAGGGTGTCAGTCAAAGTCAGCTTGCATCTTCTGTTTTTGTCAACGCCTAAAAAACAGCATACCCAGATTCCCGACTTCTTGGAGAAGTCAGGAATCTAAAAACGAGAGCGCTTTACGTTTAACTTTGAGAGTATAATCGGGGTGGCTTTTTTGAGAGATTGGTTGTTATACAGTCATGGACGGAAAAACACGGCGGTACGATCGCATTCAACTCAACCGCAGGCATGGATACTGAGTTTACGATCGCATTACCAGGGAAAGCTAATGGTTCAGCTTAAACGTGGCTGGCAAGAGGGATAGGTGCTGCATCAGACTGAAACGACTCGTTTAGCAGTTTGGCGATCGTGTCAGCGTTAGCAGGGCGACTGAAGTAAAACCCTTGACCTTCATCGCAGCCTCGCGCTTGCAGGTAATCACGCTGCTCCTTGGTTTCAATGCCTTCTGCGGTGATCGTTAACCGCAGACTTTTTGCCAGAGCAATGATGGCATCAGTAATGGTGGCGCTGTTCGGATTAGACAGTACATCTCGGACAAACGATCGATCGATCTTGAGCATATTAACCGGAAACCGTTGCAGGTAGTTGAGGGAAGAATAACCTGTGCCAAAGTCGTCTAGGGCGAGGGACACGCCAAGTTCTCGCAGTTGCAATAAGGTTTTGACCGATCGCTCAATGTCAGTCATCAAGGCAGTTTCAGTCACTTCCAGTTCTAAATACGCAGCTTCGAGTTCGGTCTGGGCCAAAATTTGGCGAACCATCTCAACCAGATTCGCCTGCTCAAATTGTCGACCCGACAGATTCACCGAAATCCGCAGCGCTGGCATCCCAGCCAGTTGCCAGCGACGGGTTTGAGCGCAAGCCGTTCGCAAGACCCATTCACCAATGGGCACGATCTCGCCATTGGCTTCGGCGATCGGAATAAATTTTGCCGGAGAGACTAAACCCTCTGTAGAATGCTGCCAGCGAACCAGCGCCTCCGTTGCTGTCACCTGTCCGCTGTCGAGGTCGATCAGCGGTTGATAGTAAACCAGTAGTTCGTTACGCTCCAGCGCTCCGCGCAGGCTATTTTCTAGGATCAGTCGCTCCTGTAACTCAACGTTCATTTCGGGTGAATAAAATTGATAGTGACTCTGCCCTTGCTGCTTTGCCTGATGAAGTGCGAAGTGAGCTTGCTGAAGAAGTTGCTCTGCAGAATTGGTATTTTCTAAATGGTTCAATGTAATGCCAAGACTGGCGGTGAGGTGGATCGGTTGGCCCTCTATAGAGAAAGGTTTTGCTAGCGTACTCAGCAGCAGTTGGGATAGCTTGACCACACTCTCCAGCGAGGGGAGTTCGCTGCGAGCGATCGCAAACTCACCATCGCCCAAACGCGCCAAGAGATCTGACCGATCCATGCACTGTACCAGCCGTTGGGAAACGGCTCTAATTAGTAAGTCAGATATCCCAGGCTCCAACGCATGGCGCATCGCTGTCAAATCATCGATACCCAATACCAGAACTGCGACCAGGGATGAGTGATTTTGGGATCGGGTTTGATTCAGGCGATCGCAGAATAAGTCACGATTTGGCAATCCAGTCAGTTTATCGTAGTGGGTAATGTAATCAATCAATTCATCTAGTTTGTAAAGCGTTTGTGAGGAATTTGCCATCAGCGTACCGACTTCATCAGCAAACTCTGTGGGTAAGTTCGGCAATGTTTTTGTATCGAGGTAGTTTTGTAGAGCCTCCGAGGTTAAGATTACCGGAACCAGGAGGTAGCGTAGCGTATAAAGCGTTGCTGCCGTACCCGCTAATGTCGCCAGCAGAGCAATCAGCAGAACCCGGACTGATGTCTCTACAGAGTAAGCATTTGAGGTAAGAAACCAGACCATTAAGGTTAGCAAAGGAACGTGCGTGCCTAAAAATGCAACCATCATAATTTTGGCAGTGTAGCTTTTCTTCAGCCAGGGGAGATGCGCCAAGGATGAGTATAGATTAAGGTTAGGCTTTGGTTGCATAGGACTCGGTTTGAGAATTTAAAGTGGGTAAAGTATCCAGCAGTCTGGTACTAGGTGTGTTGGCTTCAGAAACGGCTTTTTTAACTAAGGAGCGATCGCCTTAGATTTGACCGATATTTTACAAATCGATCGACAATACCGAGCCGCGATTGCTTGTCTGATAAAGTATCCAAGCGATCGCCAAACAACAAATATATATACTGACCCTAATCGCCTTTTTTTAAAACGTCAGTGATCCGCGCCACAAATCACAAAATTGACTTTTTTGAAAGCTACAAATTAGATCGACCTTCAGCTTTTAGTATGCTACTGATAACTAATGACTAATGACTAATAACTAAATTACTAAAAAGGAAATTATGAAAAAAGTAGCCGTGTTTGGTAACGCTGGAGGCGGTAAATCAACTCTCAGCAAGAGATTATCGGAAATCACTGGTTTGCCACTTTACATCTTGGATAAGATTCAATATCAATCTGGGGGCGCTGAGGTGAACTATGAAGAATACAAGCATACCCATGAGAAAATTCTGGCGACAGATCGATGGATTATTGACGGGTTTGGTTGCATGGAAACCCTCTGGCTGCGACTCAATGAGGCGGATAGTCTGGTTTTTGTCGATTTACCGCTATACGTGCATTTTTGGTGGGTGACTAAACGGCTGATTTCAGGTAGCTTTATACCCCCAGAAGGCTGGCCTGAAAACAGTCCGATATTGAAGAGTTCAATTAATAGTTACCGCGCTCTTTGGTTGTGTCACAAGTATTTGACTCCCAGATATCGCGAGTATGTCGATCGCGCTCAAAATACCAAAAGTGTTTATCACATCAGATCGGCAGAAGAGATTGCACAATTTTTGGAATCGATCTCGCAAATGACAGTTGACAACTGAATGGGGAATGGGGAATGGGGAATAACCAATAACCAATAACCAATAACAACTGACTAATGACTACTGACTGCTGACCGAAAGCAATTTGGTTTGGGGGGCCGGATTTATCAGTGGGGTCTCTTTCTTCAATCCAAAATCTAAAATCTAAAATCTAAAATCGGTTGACTACTGACTAATTGATGCCACAGCCGATCGCAAATTCCCTTGAAACTCGCCCAAAATTCGATCGCACTCTTCCTTCTCCAAACCAGTCCAGTGCATCATCAAAGCTAATTTTACAGACTTGCCGCTTTTTTCGAGCAAAAAACCCGCTTCATCCCGGCTCAAATCAGTCAAATCCTGCAACATCCGCACAGCCCGATCGCGCAATTTCTTATTAGTCACCGCCACGTCAACCATCCGATTGCCGTAAACCTTCCCCAGCTTCACCATTACCCCAGTCGAAAGGATATTTAAAGCCATTTTTGTCACTGTACCGGCTTTCAAGCGCGTCGATCCCGCCACTACCTCCGGGCCAACCAACAACCGAATATCAACATCAGCCTCAAAATTCACTTGTTCGACGGGTACGCAGGCCATAAACACAGTCTTTGCCCCCCGCTGGCGCGCCGCCTGCAAAGCGCCCGCGACAAACGGCGTCGTACCTCCAGCCGTAATCCCGACAACCACATCTAAGTTGGTAATTTGACGGTGGCCGATCGCCTCAGCCCCATCCTCAGCCCGATCCTCCAAATCCTCCGAACTCCGCACCAAAGCCCCCGCACCCCCGGCAATTATGCCCTGTACGAGTTCTGGCGGCGTGCAGAAGGTGGGGGGACACTCGGCCGCATCCAGCACGCCCAAACGCCCGGAAGTACCCGCACCGACGTAAAACAGGCGGCCTCCTTGACGCAGAGACTCGGCTGCAATGTCGATCGCTCGGGCTAACTGTTCGCGGGCACGGGCGATCGCGCTTAAGGTTTGGGCGTCTTCCCGGTTGAACAAGTCCACTAATTCGATCGAACTGAGTTGGTCTAAATTCTCGCTGTTGGCATTCACCTGTTCCGTCAGCAGATGCCCCCGTTCTTCCAAATTCTTCATTTTTTGTCAGTTGTTATTTGTCAGTTGTCGGCCTTCAAGCGAAGTCAGGAGACATACAGAGTCCCAGCTTCAGCCTGAGGCCTCTATATACAAATGGAGCCTAGGATTGAAAAAGCTCGAAGATATCAAATTTATCCTTCTTCCCTCTTCCTCCTTCTCTCTTCCCTCAAGATCCATCCGTTAAATCCGCTACAGAATCCGTTGCCGCACCTTCCTTTTACAAAAGTCCTTCGAGTCGGCGGCGAATAGAATCCAGTTCGTTTTGGGAAACGTCAGAATCCGGCTCCGGCTCTGGCTCAAGCTCCGCCTGCCACTGAGTCTGTGTTACATTGTCTTCTGGCGGAATTGCCAGCGCGCCCGCCGGTACCAGTTCCCAATCATAATCAACACTATCGCAGAACTCCTTAATTTCCTCATCGTCGATCGCCTCGACAGTGGGCTCTGGGAAATCCTGAGCTTCCAACATCACGCCAAAGCGGGTGGCGTCGTCTTCTGACTCAAACATCAGAACTTTATTGCGATCGCCGAGTTGAATGGTATGAATTCCCTCATTCTCGGTGCGGGCATTGAAGAGTAAGACGAACACTCGCATAAGTTTTAAAGACCTTCTTAACCACCGTTTTTTTATCTTAGGAGCGATCGGGCCACCGAGCAGTCGATTTTAAATTTTAGATTTTAGATTTTAGATTTTAGATTGACTCCCGATCTTGCACGCGCGGGGAGCGAGAGGATTTTGGGGAGTTAGAATACTTGGTGTTAGGTTGTGTTGCGTGTTTTGATTAAGTTTGGTAAAGGTTCTTGGACTCTGCCCCCGAGTGGGGGACGTGAATCTTGAAATTCGATCCTCTGCGTTGGCGTAGCCCCCGTAGGGGCGGGCTTCGCTAAAGCGCCACCGGCACTTCCCGCCTCAGTCCTGAGTCTACCAAAGGCAGAAGGTACGCTTACGAAGCACAGAAATTATACCTGTCTAAAACCCGCTGATTTCCTCACCCAATTCCTGAATTCTCACAAGCTTTGAGAAACACCCATGACTAACTCGGACGATAACAAAAATCAACTCGCACCCCGCCCCCACCGCCGCTGGTGGCGTCTGGTGCTGCTTAGCGGTACGGGATTGGGCATTATCGCCTTGGTTGGGGCGGCGCTAGCACACCAGTGGGTGCGGGAGAAGTTAGCTCCTTTGGTGGAAACTGAAGTCAGTCAGTTGCTGAAGCGCCCTGTGCAACTCGGACGTTTGGAGGGATTTTCTCTGACAAGTTTGCGGTTTGGTCGATCGACTTTACCTGCAACTCCTACCGATCCGGATTACGCTTCTACAGAGGCAGTGGAAGTGCAATTTTCGGTTTGGCCGCTGCTGTTCAACCGCACTCTCAAATTAGATATTACCTTAGTTAAACCCAGCGCTTATATCGAACAGGATGCTCAAGGCCGGTGGGTTAATATTCCAACTGCGGAGCAGAAATCTCCGGGTTTATTTAAAACTGAAGTTGAAGCAATTCGAGCTGAAAATGCCGCGGCAGTTTTGGTGCCGAGTCCCCCAGTCGGACAAAAAACTTCTGCTCCTATATCTGTAAATATCAAAAATGGCAGTGCTCTATTTCGCGACCAAAATCACCGCGTTCTCTACGAAATAAACGGTCAGTTTACTAACAGCGATAATTTTATACTTAAAGCTGATTCTCTGTTACCTGCGGCTCAAACTAACCTGCAATTGCAAGGTCAAAATTTGCCTTTACCCGACCTCGCTCGCTTGCTGAAAGTTTCCGGCATTTCTTTACAAAAAGGTCTTGCTAATGGCAATTTGACCGTGCAAGTGCGAGACAATAAACTATCGGGAATTACCGGAACTGCTAGTTTTGCAGGAGTGCAAGCCAGTATTGCTCCGCTGAAACAAATTATACAAAATAGCAGCGGTCAGTTGCGGTTTCAGGGAACTAATGTGATTGTCGATAGTCTGGCGGCTAATTACGGTCTAATTCCGCTGAGAATAGCAGGAACAGTTGCAACTGGAACTAATTTTAATTTGGATCAAGCTAGCTTCAATCTGACAACGAACGTGCAACCAGTCGCTTTTGCAAGTGTTGTCAGTGCGGTGGAGACAGAGTTAGGGCAGAAAGTAGTATTGCCGGTTGCTGTTGCGGGGGAGGTGAAGGCGGATGTCAAGCTGACTGGAACCGTTGCTTTGCCAGTGCTGACAGGTACGATCGCCTCGACAAAACCCGCTACAGTCGATCGACTGCAATTAAACAGTATTAGCACTAATTTCAAATTGGAACGCGGGAGAATGGCTCAAACCCCAACTCCCAATTCTCAATCTTCTATTCCCCCGTTTTCCTCTTTAGCTTTGACTTTGAGCGATTTTTTGGTAGTGCCGGCGGCGGGGGGTAAAATTGGCGGCAAAGGTCAAGTTGATATTGCTTTGGGAAGTGAGAATTCGCGATCGGGTTTGGTGTTTGATTTGCAAGCTGAAAACTTGCCGGCAGATAATCTCGCCCAAGTTTACGCTCTCCCGATTCCTGCTACTGTTAAAATTGGCACTGTCTCCGCCAAAGCTCAAGTTTTCGGCCCGTTAGACAACATTCAAGCTAGAGTTCAATGGCAAGCACCGCAAGGGACTTTCCCCGCTGCGGGCGAAATTCGAGCCGGAGGCAATTCGGCGGATTTGCAAAATACGGTTGTGAAAATTGGCAACGCTTCTGTTAACGTGGATGCTGCGCTAAAAGACCGTCAGTGGCAAGCTTTGATCGAGGGCGATCGCTTGGCCCTCAACAGTTTGCAGCAACTCGTACCGGGGCTGAATTTGCCTCCTGAACTAGCAGGTTTGGTCAGCGGAACCGTCGAAGCAGCAGGAACTCTCGACGATTTGAGTTTAAATGCGATCGCTGCGACGGGCAAAGGAACGCTGAATATTGCTGACAGTATTGTTGATGTTAATGGCGAACTAGAATCGGGTAACTGGCAAGTTGTTGGCAACACTGAAAAAGTAGCTGTCAATCAATTAATTGATATTGGCTTGCCGTTTTTAGAACGTGCTAATTCTAACACTTCAACCGCAAATCTAGAAAATCTAAAATCCAAAATCCAAAATATAAAATCGCTCGGCGGACAGCTAGCAGGTGAATTTAAAGCCGCGGGAAATGTTGACAATTTGACTGCTGGCGGAATCAATATTAGTGGCAACGGTAGGCTCAATTTTGCTGACAGCAATGTCAATTTAAACGGAGAATTGGTAGCGGGAAACTGGCAAGCAACAGCAGAAACCGATCGCACTTCCATCAGCCGCTTAGTAGATTTAGGATTGCCGATTTTAGATGTGGCTTCAGCATTCAATCCCGAAAATCAGCAATCTGCCAATCTCAACAATCTAAAATCCAAAATCCAAAATCTAAAATCGATTGACGGATTGCTATCGAGTCAATTTACAGCATCGGGAAGTCTTGACAATTTGACTGCTAGCAGCATCAATGCCAGCGGCAGCGGCAGACTCAATCTTGCTGGCAGCAATGTTAATTTAAAAGGAGAATTGGTAGCCGGAAACTGGCAAGGAACAGCAGAAACCGATCGCACTTCCATCAGGCGCTTAGGAGATTTAGGATTGCCGCTGTTAGATGTTGGCTTAGCTTTCGCTGCTGACAATCCCCAAACAGTCGCCAATATCAACAATCTAAAATCCAAAATCCAAAATCTACAATCACTTGACGGGCAAATATCCAATCAAATTCAAGCTAGCGGCAGTCTTGATAATTCAACCGCCGCTGACATAGGCGTCAGCAGCAGCGGCCAACTCAATATAGGCGACGGTACTCTTGCTTTTAGAGGTAAATTAGAAGACAGACGCTGGCAAGCTTTCGCCGATGCCGATCGAGTTATTCTCAGCCGCTTAGAACAAACTGTTCGCAATCTCCAACTGTTTCCGCTGACGGCGACTTTGCCTAAAGGATTTGACGGCAGAGTTAACGGCGAATTCCAAGCAGCGGGCAGTTTGGATAACTTGACAGCCAAGGGAATTAGTGGTAGCGGAGAAGGGCGGATTTTGGTCGATCGACTCGGGGCGATCGATACTACGGCAAAATTGGAAAACGGCAACTTGCAAGCTTTGCTGGAAACGAACGGAATTGCCGTCAGTAATTTAGAACAAACCCTCAAACAAACAGGTTTGCTGACAGCGGATTTACCGCCAGAAATTAACGGAACCCTCGACGGCCAAGTCCGCATTTTGGGAACAGTAGATAATCTAACCGCCAACGGCATCACCGCCAACGGCGACGGACAAATTAGACTCGCCAACGGCGGAGGAATTGTCAATGCTAAAGGCAGCGCCGCATCGGGAAATTGGCGCGCGTCAATCGAGGGCCAGCAAATTGCTCTAAGTCGCTTCCAGCAGGCTTTTGAGTCGCAGCGACAAAGCTTGCAAGCGCAAGGTGAAGTATCTGATGCCCCAAATCTACCCCAGCTTCAAGGACTGTTTAACGGCAATGTCAATTTATCCGGGCCGATTGCCGCTTCCCCGCAAACAGTTCGCGCCGGCGGCAGTTTCCGCATCTCGGAATTGCCGTTTTTGAAACAACCTTTTGAGGCAGTATTTAATTGGGACGGCAAACGGGTAGAAATTGAAAACGCCACAACTCCCGGTTTGACGGCAAATGGCTTTGTTAACGTCGAACTCGCAGGTAAAGGAGGGCCCTCAATTTCCAACTTAGATTTGGATGTCAGACTCGCCAACTTTAATCTGGAAGCCTTACCAGCAGAACAACTAGGATTTTTGTCGGCAATTGCGGACAAAAATTCCTCACAGCAAAACCTACCCCTGCGCGGCAATGTCGATTTTACCGGCAGCCTCACCGGAACCCTCGCCGCCCTCAGCTTAGTTGGCGACGTGGAAGTGCGGGATTTAGCAGTAAATCAAATCGCTTTTGACCCGGTACTGGCGGGGACTGTGAATGCGGATGCTGGGAAAAGTGTAGATTTGCGTTTGGCCGGCGCCAGCGACAAAATCGAAGTAGCTTTAAATCAATCTTTTCTGCCGACATCTTTCTTAATTCAACGCGGGGAATCTGTGGCTAGGGGCCAAACCGAGGGAGAAACTTTGCGAGTTAATTTAAGCGATTTTCCCCTGGCTGCTTTGAATCTATCACCGGGGAAAGAGGCTGGTTTGGGGCCGATTACCGGTACGGTTTCGGGACAAGTAAATGTGCCCGGTTGGAAGCTGCCGTTAAATCCGGCGACTTTGCAAGCAAGCGGACAAATTGCGATCGCCCAACCGGCGATCGGCTACATTAAAGGTGACAGTTTCCAAGCCGAATTTAGCTACGCTAACGGCAGCGCCACTCTCACAAATGGCATATTCCGCCAAGGCAGCGGTCAATACTTAATTTCCGGTAATGTTCAAACAGGCGCAAACCCGCAATTTGCCGGGAAAGTTAACGTCCAGCAAGGCAATTTGCAGCAGGTTTTAGCCGCTTTGCAATATTTCAATTTAGGCGACTTGGCTAGAGGCCTAAAACCTCCCGTTTACGGTGACAGTGGCGACGTGCAAACTGTGGCAGTCGGAGAACCGGATGCCCCGCTAATCGAACAGTTGCGCCGCTTGGCAGAAATTGAAACTATTTTGCAGCAGCAGCAGGCAGTGAAATCATCAGAAAAATTGCCTGCCTTATCTGAATTGCAAGGCACTTTTGGCGCGGAAATTGCTGTCGCCGGTTCTTTGCAAACGGGCGTGCAAGCTCAATTTAACGTGAAAGGCGATAACTGGCAGTGGGGAGAATATGTCGCTGAAAAGTTCAGCATTGAAGGCAGTTTTCAGGAGGGGATTTTAACTGTTTTGCCTTTGGAAATTCGATCGGGCAAAAGTGCGATCGGCTTTTCGGGACAACTCGGGCAAAAAGCTCAATCCGGGCAGTTGCGGGTAGAAAATGTACCCGTGGAAGAGTTGGCAAAACTGGTGGAATTGCCTTTTGTGGATGTCACGGGAAATTTAAATTTGCGGGCGAATTTGGCCGGCAGTTTGGAAAACCCGCAAGCCACCGGAGAATTGAGTTTGCTTGAGGGTACGCTAAACGGAGAACCGATTAAACAAGCCGACGGCAGTTTTAGTTACAGCAACGCCCGCCTGAATTTTGGCGGCAGCGCTTTGGTAACTCAAACCGAACCGATTGAAGTGCAGGGAAGTTTGCCTTTTGAGTTGCCTTTTGCAGCGGTGAAAGCTGACAGCAATCAAATCGATTTGAGGGCGAATTTGCAAAATGAAGGTTTGGCAATTATTAATGTATTGACTCCGCAAGTTGCGTGGGTCAGCGGTCAGGGACAGGTGCAAATTCGCGTCGGAGGAACGCTGCAAGAGCCTGTAGCGCAAGGAATCGCGAATTTTCAAAATGCAACCGTCCGCGCGAATGCCTTCCCAGAACCGCTGACAGGGCTGACTGGGACGGTGCGCTTTGAGGGCGATCGTATTCGGGTAGAGGGAATTCGGGGACAGTTGAGTCAGGGAGAAGTTGTGGCCGCTGGCGTGATTCCGCTGTCTGTGCCCTTCGCAGAGGGCGATGTGGATGCGGCTAATCCTTTGGCTGTAAATTTAGACAAGTTGGCAGTGAACCTCAGAGGATTGTACAGCGGCGGCGTAGTCGGTCAAGTGCAGGCAAGGGGCACGGCTAGGCGTCCGCAGTTGAGCGGTAATATTGAACTGTACAACGGTGAAGTATTTCTCCGGAGTCCCGGCGGCGGCACAACTGAGTTAGCTTCTTCCTCTTCTGCTTCTGATTCTGATTCCACATCTTCTGCTTCTCCTGCGACTGAGGTTTCTGCTTCCCCTACAACTGAGGTTTCTGCTTCTCCTGCGACTCCGACTTCCCCTTCCTTTGAAGTTGGATTGAACGATTTGCGGCTGAATTTGGGCCGGGGAATTCGGGTAACGAGTGCGCCGATATTAAGTTTTCAGGCGACTGGGGGCTTGACGGTGAATGGAACTTTAGATGACCTTCGCCCTGTCGGTACGATTCGGTTGACTTCCGGGTCGGTGAATTTGTTTACGACAGAGTTTAGACTCGATCGAGGATACGCGCAGACTGCTACCTTTGTACCAGGACAAGGACTCGATCCGACGCTGGATGTGAGATTAGCAACTTCGGTGCAGGAAGTAACGCGGTTCCGCACTCCCGGCACATCTGTAGCCTCTGAAATAACAGACGAACCGACAAGTTTCGGCAATGTGCGGAGTGTCCGAATTCAAGCGTTAGTGCAGGGAAGGGCTTCTCAGTTGGCGGAAAGCCTGGAGTTGAGGAGTTCTCCGAGTCGATCGGAAACAGAAATTGTAGCGCTATTGGGCGGCAGTTTCGTGCAAACTTTGGGACAGGGAGACAGTACACTGGCGATCGCAAATTTAGCCGGTGCGGGTTTATTGAGCAACCTTCAATCTGCGGTTACCAACGCCACAGGATTGAGCGAATTTCGCTTATTTCCCACTCGAATTAGAGGCAACGAAGCACAAACAGCTAGTTCTAGTGCGGGTGCGGGTTCTCTCGGTTTAGGTTTAGAAGTTGGGTTTGACATCACGCGCAATATTTCAGCATCAATCATTCGAGTTTTGTCAGCAAATCAACCGACTGAATTTACTGTGCGTTATCGATTGAGCGATAAAATTTTACTCAGAAGTTCGAGTAATTTTCAAGGAGACAACCGCGTCACTGCTGAATATGAATTGAGGTTTTAGGCATCAGCCAACAGTTCACAGTCAGCAGTCGTCAATCATTAATTGTCATTGCGAATGCAGCGACAGCGGAGTGAAGCAATCGCATATTCTGCGATCGACACTGTAGATCCCGAGCGATATAATACCAATTCTGTAGGAAAACGGCATTGCCCTGTGCGGCGTGAGGCTGGGCGACTTTTAATAATTGGCATAAGATTCTGGACTGTAGCAATACTTTTTTAAATTGGTATAACCGAACATGATAATCGCAATACCCCATATCCCATACCCATTCCCAATTAATTTGCTATAATAGTAACAGCAGCAAATTGGTGCTGCAAACCCCGCACACAAGATTATAGGAGTTAAGTCAAATGGCAAACAAACTCCAAGTTAATACACAGTCGATCGGCTACAGCGACTTTTACTGGAACCGCTTTAGTCCGAGAGTGGCGACTATCAGCAGTGTCCGCAACGCCAATCACTGGGACGGCGGATTTATCACTTATATTGCATTTCCCACAAAAGTAGAAGCTACAGCAGCAATGAAATATTTGCTCTTGCATCAAAAAGCTGCTGATGTCGATATGCGGAAAGCCAAGCGAATGAAAGCAAAAGGCATTCGGTGGGAACTCAAAATTCGGGGTTTAGCTTTTAATGAAGTGCTGAAGCTGGCGACTATGGATATAACTGGAAAGCTAGTTATGTCGCCTGCTACTACTCAAGCCACAGGCTGATAATTGAAAAACTTCGTAGTTGCGCTCAGGGTGGTAAAGCGCAACTACCAACCTAAAAATCCCTAAAATATTGCATTTTCCTTCTTCCTTCTTCCTTCTTCCTTCTTCCTTCTCTAATATGCGTTTCATCAGTCCCAAAGCAGACTTTGCATTCAAAAGAATATTCTGAGCTTCCGAACATCCAGAAATTTTAATCAGCTTCCTAAATGCAATGCTGTATAACGGAGAACCAACCATCTAAGAAATAGAAATCATTTACCCTTATTTAGCAGGAATCGTTACAGGATTGAAAGACACTTACCTGGATGTCAAAGCCAAGATTACCGCCAAAAAACCGTGATTGTTGAAATGCAGGTACTCAACGCCGCCCCCAAGGAATCGAACAAGAAATCCAAAGGGGTAAAATTGAGGGGGAAATAGGATTAATTATGCGTCCGATCGTGCGGTGGGTGGGTGATGTTACACAGGAAGTTCAAACTAGCATCCAGGGGTTATCTGGGGAACAGTTAGATGATTTGGGAGAGGCTTTGTTGGATTTTAGGAGTCAAGAGGATTTGATCGCCTGGTTGGAGTCGGCGGCGGGATGAACTGATGAGTTAAAAAGAGAGTCAATCGATTTTAGATTTTAGATTTTAGATTAAAGAATTGAAGCATTGACCCCACGGATAAATTCGGGGGCTCCTTTA